>NZ_JBHIQG010000001.1:0-2413 GCF_042196425.1 Bartonella sp. AD328YNZD
GATATAAAACACTTAGCCTTAGAGCTGTATTTTGAATTTACCAATTACAGATTATAATAAAATATTAAAAAGAGTAAAAAAATACGATAAAAGCAAATTTTTTCATTCTAAAAATATATTGATTCATAATCATGTTTTATTGTTTGCCATGTTAAATGAGAAATCTAGATATCGTAATGTTTTCTCATTTCAAACCTATTTATATTGAATTAATCAAAACCGTCTCTTTTACACGTCATAAGAGGAATTAATATTAAGTAAAAATTGTATAAAAAAGCACAAAAATGCCGATAACTACCTCAAATGCTAAGATTTATCGCAACATCGGGGGCTAAAAAATAGGCAAAGTGTATGATAGTGTCAGCTTATTTCTTCATAAGTGTAAAGATGATGGAGCTCAATGGATTTATCATTGTACTATTCACGAGCGCTAGCGTGAAGTGAGCTTTAAGAGATATCTCTTAAAACAAGCGCATAAAATGGCATTCTCCTCACACTGTATTTCTATTGAAATAATGATCACCTTGAATCGTGTGAATTTAGATCTTCAGATCTCATCTGCATAACATTTTAATGTGATTGTTATCCAATATTAAAATACCTCTAATATGATGTACAAACTATAAAGAAATAAGAAAAAACATTTGAAAATTTAAATATGAAATCTAAAAACTTAATTCTGAGATACAATCTATCTCCATTCATATAAATACACAGCATATATTCTTAAACCGATAAGACTAAGAAAACCTAAATATTGATGAATATCTATAACCATACCTGAGAAATAGTGATAATCACGTTAAATCAAATTGTCCGCAAATGCCTCTCATTGAAAAAAACAATATCTTATCTGGGCGGCACATATAACACCTTCTTATACGAAAAAACTATAAAAAAGCAATTCGTTATGAATCCACTGCTTCCAAGACAAGAAGATATTCTCCACCTCTTGTGCCGCCTGTAAATTCTCATCATAAACAGATATCGTTTTTATTCTTCAATGTTTCATAAACTGTTCTAAATCAAATTCATCATGCCTTGTATATAATCAAAGTCGATCTTACTAAAGGTCATGCTGAAAAATATAATAATATTATTCATAAAAAATAAAAAAATTACAATAGATGTTTTTTTTGCAATTTCACCAGCATTAGCAGCAATGCTTAAATCTAATCTAAGAAATAAAATATCATTTTCAGAAAAATGAAAAGAAGCTCTTAAAAAACAATTTTTACTGAAAAAAGGTAAAACAGCATTATTTTATACTAAAACAGTCAATAGAAAAACGTTTAGCAACAAAATCAACCAAAAAACATCAAAAAGGTTCGGGATTATACAGAAAAATAAGCTAATACAATAAGAGGAAAACTCTCTTTATAGCCTATTGATATTATTTAAACATGGTGATCCCGACAGGATTCGAACCTGTGACCCACGGCTTAGAAGGCCGTTGCTCTATCCAGCTGAGCTACGGGACCCAACTGATTATTTTCTCAATTCAAAATAGCATCTTTAATTCAATGTGTCCAAGGTTGCTGCCGATCACTGCGAAAATTATCAGAATAAGAAATAGCACGTCGAATCGATGTATGTTTCTTTTCTACACGGTAAGAGATAGCATTCTTACGTGCAAAAGCAATCGCTTCTTCTTTCCTATTAAATCGGATCCTTACCTGATTATTCATATCAGACGTTGCCGTGTATCCCATAAGAGGTTCAAGCATTTTTTCTTTCATCGGCTCATACTCTAGAACCCAAAAACTTGTATTCCCCTTCCCTGACTGCATAGCTGTCTTAGCAGGACTATAAATACGTGCGATCATGTCTTTTTCCTTAAGATTAAACAACGCTTGAATGATAGTTTCTCATCACACGTACCCAATTTGGTCATTTTCACACACTCAATCAAATATGGTCGGAGCGATAGGATTCGAACCTACGACCCCCTGATCCCAAATCAGGTGCGCTACCAGGCTGCGCTACGCTCCGCCATTTACATTTACTTGATGCACATTTCCTAAAATTTTCATAACAGAAGTGCAAGAGAAAAACACACTTTTTTTAAATTTTGTTGCATTTCTTTACAAAAAAGCACATTTTTTAATTTTTTTTCCCTACTCAATAACAAATTTATTGACAAATAGTAGAAAATAACCTCCGTAAAAAATCCAATCTATATTAAAAAAGAATGAATTTCTCTATAAAGACTTCATAATTTTTATCCTGTTTTAAGCAAGCTCTCACTGTATCAAAACGCATTTCACAGATACAGTTTTAGAAAAAAACAACTTAAATATCATAGAAAAATTTTCCCAAAGAGAACATAAGCCAAAGAATTCAGCTGTATTAAGCTTTTTTCTCCTCTTTTTCTATCTTCCCAAGGACTCTTTTATTAAAAACTCTAGAATCT
>NZ_JBHIQG010000001.1:2513-20665 GCF_042196425.1 Bartonella sp. AD328YNZD
CACATGACAAAAGTAAAAAACACTATTTTTCTCTCTTATATAGATATCCAAAAAAGAAAAAATTTAAATGACTTGTCTTTTCACATATTGAAACGATAATAAAAGGACAGAATAAAGTAAGCCGCGATAAAGAGTATTTACGGATTTCTTCTATTCAAAACTTCAGCAATAACAGAACGTGTTATTTTTCTTTTTCTTTGTAATGCCAACTGATCAACAGAATCAATAACACGCTTCAATGAAAATAAAGAACGTTCACAACGACTTACAAGGTAATAAACCGTATCTGGATGTACAATAAGTTGCCTATCGGAAAAAAGCTTAAAAGCAACAGCTGTTAACAATGCATCATCAGGCTGATTAATTTCAACGAACATCACCGAATTAAGACGACTTTTTAGATCATTTAACGTTAAATTCCAAGCGGAAGGAAGTGTTCGTGCCGTCATCAATAAAGTAGCTTGTCGTGCATCAAGATTTGTTTGCTTAATACTGTTAATTAAATGAAAAAGTTCTGTCTCATTGATTTCACCTGTATCAATATCCTCTATTAAAAATGATCTGCCTAAAGAAGCCATAGTAACAGCCTGATCAAGTTCATTGTACTGAATCCTGAAAGCATCTGCTTTTTGGAGCCATATATTAGAAAAGTGCGTTTTTCCAGATCCTTCTTTACCAACTAAAACTGCAATAGGTAAGCTCCAATTGGGCCAGTGATCAATAAGCTGAAAAGCCATACGATTACTTTCCGTTACCACTAAATCCTCAAATTGAAAAATCGGATCATAAGGAAAATTTAAAGATAATTGCGTTTCACACCCATTCATTTTAGCGGCTCCGAATTTCCGCTTCGCGAATACATCTGAGAACTCAGATAAGTATGAAGAGCAAAACGAACTAAAACGCCAACAGCCGCTGCCGCAGGAACAGCAACAAGCATACCAGTAAAACCAAAGAGTGAAGAAAAAGCAAAAAGTGAAAACATCAACCATACGGGATGTAATCCCACTGATGAACCTACAAGCTTGGGTTGAAGAATATAACCTTCAATAAATTGACCAATTAAAAAAAGTGCCATCACAACAATGATTCCCCCCCAATTATTGGGATAAAACTGGACCCATGCAATACCAACAGAAAGGAGCAAACCACTCATTGTGCCGATATAAGGAACAAAGCTAATAAGACCAATAAACATACCAATCAAAAGACTAAAATTGAGTCCTGCAATCGTTAAACCAATAGCATAATAGCCTCCCAATATGAGACAAACTGTTCCTTGTCCACGAACAAAGCCTGCAATAGCTCTATCCATTTCATGAAAAATACTACGGACGGTTTCAAGATGATCACGCGGTATTAACGAATCGATTGCTGTTACCATACGTGGCCAATCTAATAACATATAAAATGCCACCACAGGTGCCACAACAAATAGGCTAACGATATTAACGATAGATTTTCCTGACTTTAAAAGTGAATTCAAAAGAGACGTAATAAAATCCGAACCTTCGCCCAAAAATCCTTTAATATTATTCCGTAATTCATTTGGATCACTTCCAAAATAGCGCCTTAACCAATCAAAATCATGCTCAACAAAAAAGGTTTGAATACGATTAATATAAACAGGTAAACCATCACTCATAAACTGCTGTATTTGCCAACTAATAACAGGAATCAAAATAACTAAAGCAGCAACAAAGATAATAACAATAAATAAGGTAATAAGGACAGTCCCAAACACACGACGAATACCAAATTTTTCAAGTAATTGAACAATGGGATTGAGAAAATAAGCCAACACAATCCCTGCCACAAAAGGAAGCAAAATCGATCCAAAAACAAACATAAAAAGAATGAAAAAAATCAGCGTACCCAGCCAAAAAAAGATTTGTCTTTTCATATTATTCGGCAACGGTAATTGAGTATACGCTGGCACATAAGTCTTATAACGATCACGAGATGTATTCTCACTCACTTTCTTTCTCATAAGTTTCCAAGAAGACTGTCCGTGATTATCTGATATCTTGCTCATAAAATATCCTAAAAAAAACTTCACAAAGAATTATAAACAACTTCAAAATAAGCTACAAGAAAAGTTGCTTATTTTCTTATCAATATCTCTTGCAGAGAGAACTCTATCATGGCATTGCATAATATCAAAACCTGATTTTCCATTAAAGGAAGGCTCCAATGAGCAATCAAGATCTTATAAAGAATAAATCCAAAGTCGGCCTTACCTACGCAAAAGCCGGTGTAAACATCGATATGGGTAATGCCATGGTAGAAAAAATCAAACCCTTTATACGCGCTACAAAACGAGCCGGAGCAGATGCAGAAATTGGTGGGTTTGGTGGCCTTTTTGATTTAAAAGCCGCTGGCTTTACAGATCCTATCCTCGTAGCAGCCAATGATGGAGTGGGAACAAAATTAAAAATTGCTATCGAAGTAGGTCACCATAATACTGTAGGTATTGATCTCGTTGCTATGTGTGTCAATGATTTACTTGTACAAGGAGCTGAACCGCTTTTTTTTCTGGATTATTTTGCAACTGGAAAGCTCGACCCTGAACAAGGGGCTGCGATTGTTTCTGGTATTGCAGAAGGATGTAAACAAGCCGGTGCTGCTCTTATTGGAGGAGAAACTGCTGAAATGCCAGGAATGTATGCAGAGGGAGATTATGATCTAGCCGGTTTTGCTGTAGGAGCATGCGAACGCAGCAAGCTACTCCCTTCAAAAGATTTGATAGAAGGTGATGTTATATTAGGTCTAAGCTCCTCTGGAATTCATTCCAATGGCTTTTCGCTTGTTCGACGAATCATCCAGCAAAATTATCTCAAATGGAATAACCCTGCCCCTTTTTCCCCTGAAAACAGCCTTGGTATAGCACTTCTTACACCAACACGCATTTATGTAAAATCGCTTCTTCCCATCATGCGAAAATATGAAGGGATTAAAGCTCTTGCTCATATTACGGGTGGAGGCTTTCCTGAAAATATTCCACGTGTCCTTCCATCTTCTCTCTGCGCTGAAATTAATCTTTCTACCATCAATGTTCCAGCAGTATTTTCATGGATTGCCAAACAAGGTAAAATAGAAGAAACAGAAATGTTAAGAACATTCAATTGTGGTATTGGCATGATCATTATCGTAGCACAGCATGCAGCTGAAGCAATTACACAAGCTCTTGAAAGAAAAGGAGAAACTGTAACTCCACTTGGCATTTTAATAAAACGCCAAGATCAAAATAAAGGAATACTTTATAAAGGGGTATTGAATTTATGAAAAAAAAAATTGTCGTTTTTATTTCTGGTAATGGTTCGAATATGATCGCCCTTGCTCAAGCAAGCCAACAAACGGAATATCCTGCTGAAATTGTCGCTGTTATTTGCGATAATCCGCGTGCAAATGGTATTGAAAAGGCACAAAATCATAACTTACCCATTCATATTGTTGATCGTAAAATTTACAAAACAAAAGAAGAGCATGAAGAAAATATTTTTACGATTTTAGATCAATATAAACCAGATTTTCTCTGCTTTGCAGGGTATATGCGCCTTATCTCACCACGTTTTGTAAAACTTTATGAAGGACGAATTTTAAACATTCATCCTTCTCTTTTGCCTTCATTTAAAGGCTTAAACACACATGAAAAAGCTTTACAAGCAGGTGTAAAAATTACGGGTTGCACTGTTCATCTTGTTACAGAAGACGTGGATGCAGGAAAAATCCTTGCCCAAGCAGCCGTTCCAGTCTATCCCCATGATACTGCTGAGCGCTTAGCAGAAAGAGTTCTTAAAGTAGAGCATAAACTCTACCCCGAAGCCTTAAAAGCATTTATTGAAGGAAAGAGCAAAATGATAGATACGCAACAACAGCTTTTATCTTTTTGAGTGTATCAACAATCTATTAATCAGCATATTTCAATGCTTTATACATAGTTTCTGCTCAGTATCTACAATTGAAAATCTCTATGAAATGTTGACATAATAGAGCCCATCTCTTCAATAAATTTTTGCACAAAACATGTGATTTTTTTGAATTTTATTTCATTTTCAAAATTCTTCTTCTTTATTTAGTTCTATGACATTATCATAAGCTCTATTTATCAAAATGCTCTCGTATTTAGCCTAAAAAATCTTAAAATACGCACTTTTTCTATTGCATAAATTTTTGCTCATGACGAAAGTGTTTCTTTAACTGTTACAGCTAACTGTTTGAGTGTAAAAGGTTTAGATAAAAAACCAAAAACAGCATCTTGTGGAAGATTTTTAGCAAAAGCATCTTTTGCATATCCAGAAACGAAAAGAAATTTGATACCAGGATAGTTTTTACGGACTTCCTTCAATAAAGTGGGCCCATCCATTTCTGGCATCACCACATCGGAAACAATAATATCAACATCTCCTTTTTGTTCCTCAAGAATAGAGAGTGCTTCCACCCCACTTGCAGCCTCTAAAACCGTATATCCTCTCATTTGAAGAGCTCTTACCCCCCCCATTCTGACCGCATCTTCATCTTCAACCAATAAAACAGTCGCAGATCCTGTTAAGTCTATATTTTTATCTTTCTCTTCATCTTTTTCAACCTTTTGAGAAATTTCTCCTTTTATATTGGGGACATAACGGGGAAGAAAAATATGAAATGTTGCTCCTTCACCTTCTTTACTTTCACAATAAATATACCCACCGCTCTGCTTGATAATTCCATAAACCATTGATAAACCAAGTCCTGTTCCTTTTCCAACTTCTTTTGTTGTAAAAAATGGCTCAAACATTTTTTCTTGTATAGCAGCAGATATACCAGCTCCTGTATCTGAAATAGTCAATTGCACATACTCGCCAATTGCTAATCCAAGATGATTAAATTCAGCACTTTGTTGCTTTGTAATATTATTTGTCGCAATCGTAACAATACCTCCATCTAACATGGCATCACGCGCATTAATAACCAAATTCATAATAACACGCTGAAAAGATGCTTGATCAACTTCAACGCTCCACAAATCTCTTCCATGAATAATTTTTAACTGAATATTATTACCCAAAAGTGGTAAAATAAGATTGCGAATGTCTGATAAAAACTCTGTAAAATCAACTTCTTCAGGTCGAAGTGTTTGCTTTCTAGAAAAAGCTAATAATTGCTGTACAAGAGCAGCTGCACGATTAGCATTATTTTTAATATTGATCAGATCAGCATGAGCAGGATCAGAACTACGATGCGTATTTAAAAGAAGATCACACGACATTAAAATTGCTGTTAAAACATTATTAAAATCATGAGCAATGCCGCCAGCCAATTGTCCTACAGCTTGCATCTTCTGACTTTGCATCATTTTATCTTCAAGAGTTTTTTGTTCGGTTATTTCAATCACAGAGATAATAAGCAAATCTTGCAATACATCACCATGATAGGGCGGTACAGACATAATATGGAGCCGTAAATGGCATTCTTCATTTTTTTCTAAAACAGTTTCTAGAGAAACAAAATAATTTTTATTTGTTGCAATTCTCTGAAAAGAACGCTCTAACTGCACACAATCACGACGAGAAATAACATCATAAAAATTGACAGCTTTGTCCATACATCCCGTGAGTGATGAAAAAGCTTTATTCATATGAACTAATTGCCCTGCATGATCCACCACGGCTATTGCAAAAGGACTCGCATCAAAATATTCTCCTAATATACGGGGTAATTTTAATTGATCGTCCTCTTCTTTTTGTATTTGTTGTGGAATGATCACAATACGATAAATAGCCTCCTCTTCTAAGAGAGAAGAAACAGATATAAGACAATGGAATATTTTCTCACAAGTCGTGTGTGAATTTAAACATAACGAAAGCCTATAAGGTAAAGAGTAACCTGAACTTTGATATCTGTTGGTTTGTAAACAGATATCACTCCATGAGCTCTTAGCGCCAACGCTATCAAATAACGAATCAAAATTATATTGACCAATTGAGAAATTAGCTAAATCAATTGAAAACCATTCTGCAAAAGTCGCATTGGCATAAAGAATAGTTCCTTGTCTATTAACGGATACAAAACCAATAGAAGCTTGATCCAAGTGATTGATAGCCTCTTGAAGGTTCGAGAAAAAAACTTCTCGCGTTTGTTGTAAGTGCGAAATATCAGTAATACGCCAAAATAAAAGCTTTTTTTTCTGTTTTGTGATAGGTTGAACGGAAATATTATACCAAACAGACTTTTTTGGTGTAGAATCGGTAAAAATTGGCTGTTCTACTCTTAATTCCTCTTGCGCTGCAAGATTATTACAGGCTGCAACCTTTAAGCGGTACGAGAGGGCACCAGCTCCTGGAAGATCCGCAATAACCCTATAACAAGACACTTCAGGCCTATAGGTCAGAATTTTTCGATAGTTTTGATTAGAATAATAAACAAAACCAGAAAGATCAGAGATTACAATTGCATCATCGCTCCTATTAAAGATGCTAAAATCAAAATCTTCATGCGACCACACATGATATCTTAAAATTCCCATTCCACACAAAACGAGTGTTGCAACACCGATCATTGCTAGAATCAAAAAAGATATTGATATCGCCTGTTGCAAATAGTTTTGTGTATAAAAAAAACCTAAAATACCCACAATGAAAAGAAAACCTAATACAAAAACAACACCAAAAATAACAACTCTCCGATGAAACGAAGACGCTGATCTTTCATTATTCTCAAAATCTTTATCCATCTCTCTTTGCCTTAGCTTATAGCTATTTCTTATGTCACAAAACTTCCTTTATATTCGTTGTTATGTTGTTATAAAGTATATACTATGATATTATCTAAGATAAGATCGCTTAATATTCAAAAGTTTATTTCTTACGTTATAAGTGAACCTTTTGAGGGTATGTTTATAAATTTATCTCAATAAAAAATAATATTTCCATACAAAATGGGAGAAAATCTATGTATATCTGGTTATCAGAGCAAATAGGTGTATCTGCGGCAAACATAACGATAAGCTTTTTGATTTTTTTAATAACAATCGCAGCTATTACCATAATTATCGTATTTTTACGCCGTTTAAATACAAGAAGATTCAACATTAATAGAAAAAAAAGCCTATCGCGATTAGCATTATGTGAAGTAATTTCTATAGATCGAGCACGCCGCCTTGTTTTAATCCGTTGCGATAATAAAGAACATTTGCTCCTTATTGGTGGATTAACAGATATGGTTATAGAATCCGATATTACCGGTACATCCAAAATACAAAAGAGAGAAACACACACACATCTAAATTCCACCTCTACAGAAAGAAACGATATATCGGATAAAAGTCCCTCTCCTTTTACGAATCAAGCGGTAAAAGATTCAACCATCACCGCCGAAATTGAGGGGCGGCAAGAACCATCTTTATTCATTCCTACCCCTCAAAAATAAAAATATACAATTTTATCACCACGAATTTCGTTTGTTTATCATCTTAATAACCTTACCTTAATCATCGCGATAAACTCTTTCACGTCGTTCGTGACGTTCTTGCGCTTCCAATGACAAAACGGCTATCGGCCGAGCCTCAAGACGCTTTATACTAATGGGTTCGCCGGTTTCTTCACAAAAACCGTATGTCCCATTATCAATGCGCTCTAAAGCAGCATCTATTTTTGAAATAAGTTTCCTCTGACGATCACGAGCACGTAATTCGATTGTACGATCAGTTTCACAAGAAGCCCGATCAGTCAAATCGGGTTGACCAACATTCTCTTCCTGCAAATTTTCCAAAGTCTCACGAGCTTCTTTTAATATATCATTCTTCCAAGAAACCAATTTAGCACGAAAATACGCCTTTTGCCGCTCATTCATAAAAGGCTCATCTTCACTAGGGCGATATTGACCATAAATCTCTTCGCTCATGCAATAAAAAACCTCCACATATGCTATGTGCGGTCTATATATTGTGCAATACCCATCAACACAAGAGTAAAATGTTTTTTCATAACAATCGACGAATATATTTAAATGTACTGTTTAGGTTTGATCACTTTATTTATGTAGATTGAACTCTTGATTAAATCTCATCCAGAATCATTTTTCTCGCTTATTGAAAAACCTTAAAAAGAAGGAAATCAGATATCAGAGCCATCCCTCCCCTACTCTCTACATTGTTTAAAATCTAAATGAAGCAACAATAAATCATTTCATCAATGCAAAAAATAAAATCTTTATAAAGGCAAAGTGTGATATTCACGTTTCAAATACATCAAAGCATCTTTTTCTTTATTACAGTTAATTGCAACAACCTCACCAATCAAAACACAATGAGTTGCGTGTTCGTGCCAACAAATCAAACGACAATCAAACGACGCTAGAGCGTCTGAAAGACTAGGCGCCCCCGTTTGCAAAGCTCCCCATTGAGCAACATCAAAACGCTCATTTTGTGTAGAATTGCAACGCCTCGAAAAAACATCCGCTAATGAGCGATGTTTTCCTGCCAAGCTATTAACACAAAAATTTCCATTCTCCATAAATACCTGATTCTTTAAATTATGACGCATAAGACAAACAAGAAGGGTTGGAGGATTATCAGATAAAGAACAACACGCCGAAACAGTCACCCCGCGTCTTCCCTTAATACCATTTGTTGTCACAATATGCACAGCTCCTGCAAAAAGACTCATGGCGTCTCGATATTCTTGGGAAGAAACCGCAATAGTATGTTTATGTTGAAGTTCAGGCATCAAATATGTTTTATGATTCGACATATCTTTCACTTATAAAGCTTTAAAATTTCAAGCGATCTTTCCATAAAAAGACCTATAATACATATTTTTTCTTTTCCGTCATAACACAAAAAATATTTGTGTATACACAGCGATATGATAAAAACTGCCAATCTAAGGAGATTTTAATGCCCCATGCTCATCTCATTTCGCCTTCTCTCTTGGCTTCTGATTTTTCTAAACTTGGACAAGAAATGTTAGATGTTATTGATGCTGGTGCAGATTGGCTTCATCTTGATATTATGGATGGGCACTTTGTTCCTAACATCACCTTTGGTCCTGAAATCGTCAAAGCTCTGCGCCCATTAACAAAAGCAATATTTGATGTCCACCTGATGATCGCACCAGTAGACCCTTATTTAGAAGCTTTTGCAAAAGCAGGTTCAGATATTATAACTATTCATGCTGAAGCAGGTCCACATCTTCATCGTTCACTCCAAACAATCAAAAAAATGGGGAAAAAAGCAGGAATCGCACTCAATCCAAGCACCCCTGAACATATGCTTGAATATTTGCTTGATCAATTAGATCTCATTCTCATCATGACGGTCAATCCCGGTTTTGGTGGACAAAGTTTTATTCCAGAAATAAAAGATAAAATTAAGCGCGTTAAAAGCATGATTGCAAACCGCCCTATTGACCTTGAAGTTGATGGTGGTATCACCGTTGATACAATTGGGATAGCTGCAAAAGCTGGTGCAAATGTATTTGTCGCAGGCTCTGCAATTTATAAAGATGGAAATAAAGAGCTTTACAAAACACGTATTAGTGCATTGCGCCAAGCCGCAATCCTCTCACAACAAGGAAAAAAATGATGATCGCACGTTATTCTCGCCCTGCAATGGTAACAATTTGGTCTCCCGAAACAAAATATCGTATTTGGTTTGAAATAGAAGCCCATGCCTGTGATGCCCTTGCTCACTTAGGGATTATTCCGAAAGAAGCCGCCAAAGTCATTTGGGAAAAAGGGGCAGCAGCTAAATTTGATGTCAATCGCATTGATGAAATTGAAGCAATTACCAAACATGATGTTATCGCATTTCTAACCCACCTCGCTGAATTCATTGGACCAGAAGCACGTTTTATCCACCAAGGTATGACATCATCTGATGTTCTCGATACAACGCTGAACATTCAATTGATGCGTGCGAGTGATATTTTGCTAGAGGATATAGATCAACTTCTTGAAGCATTAAAAAGACGTGCTTTTGAGCATAAAGAAACAATCACCATTGGGCGGAGTCATGGCATTCATGCTGAACCGACAACTTTTGGAATCAAGTTTGCTCTTGCATACGCTGAATTTTCCCGTTGTCGCAAACGTCTTCTTGCCGCACGAGAAGAAATTTCTACTTGCGCGATTTCAGGAGCTGTAGGAACTTTTGCTAATATCGATCCACGCGTTGAAGAACATGTAGCAAAAGCCTTGAGGATGCGTGCTGAACCGGTTTCCACCCAAGTAATACCAAGAGATCGTCATGCTATGTTTTTTGCAACACTTGGTGTTATTGCTTCCTCTATTGAAAGGCTAGCAATAGAAATACGCCATTTACAACGAACAGAAGTTCTTGAAGCAGAGGAACATTTCTCACCTGGGCAAAAAGGTTCATCGGCAATGCCTCATAAACGTAATCCAGTTTTAACAGAAAATTTAACTGGACTAGCCCGTATGGTACGTGCATTTGCACTCCCCGCCATGGAAAATGTAGCTCTTTGGCATGAACGTGATATTTCCCATTCATCTGTTGAGCGTTATATTGCTCCAGATGCGACGATTACACTTGATTTTGCTCTTTCTCGCCTCACATCTGTCATTGAAAATCTCATTGTCTATCCAGAAAATATGCAAAAAAATCTCAATAAATTCCGCGGTCTTGTTCACTCACAACGGGTTCTTTTAGCACTCACACAAGCAGGGATTAGTCGTGAAGATTCTTATCGGATTGTACAACGAAATGCGATGAAAGTTTGGGAACAAGGAAAAGATTTTTTAGAAGAACTCCTCAACGACAAAGATGTTACCAAAGCTTTAAGTGAAGAAGAACTTCGCGAAAAATTTGATCTTTCTTACCACACCAAACATATCAATACGATTTTTAAACGTGTTTTTGAAGAACAATAAAGCGACATAGAAAACCAAAATCCATTCCACCTATGATCAAAAATCTGTTGTAACAAAGAAAACAATTTATGAAAGCAAATCAACTCGATATTCTTATTGTTCCTGGCTACAAAGGATCTGGTCCAGATCATTGGCAAACACGCTGGGAAAAAAAATTGTCGACAGCCCGCCGCATTGAACAACTCCATTGGTCAAAGCCTGTTTGTGAAGAGTGGGTTAACAAAGTTAAAACCGCCATCGCAAAAGCTCAAAGGCCTGTTATGCTTATTGCTCATTCATTAGGAGTTCCCAGTGTTATTCATGCAACTGTACAAAATACAGAAAAAATTTGTGGCGCTTTCTTTGTTGCACCTCCAGATGTCGCCAATGAAAAAATACGTCCCAAACATTTAATGACATTTGGCCCCTATCATCGCCAAAAGCTTTCTTTTCCTTCTATTGTCATAGCCAGTCGCAACGATGAGTTTTGTCAATTTTCAGTAGCAGAAAAAATTGCCAATGATTGGGGATCACTCTTTGTTGATGCTGGGTATTCTGGCCATATTAACGCAGAATCCGGACACGGACCTTGGCCTGAAGGGCTTATGGTCCTCTCTCACTTTCTTGCAAAAATTTGATCCAAAAGAGATGATCTTCTTTCTCACCGCTTATGTATCTTCACCTTTGGATAAACGTGTAATGACAAAAATTATAAAAGTATCATAGCAATATCATTGAGAAATTCTATCAATTAGGATAGTATCATTTATCAATGTTATTAAAAACCTCTCAAGATAAATAGAGAATCATGATGAATCGTCGCCACCGTATTTATGAAGGCAAGGCTAAAATTTTATATGAAGGACCTGAACCAGGGACTTATATTCAGTTTTTTAAAGATGATGCAACTGCCTTTAATGCAAAAAAACATGAAATTATCGATGGAAAGGGGGTTTTAAACAACCGAATTTCGGAACATATTTTTAGCCATCTTGGACGTTTGGGCATCCCAACACATTTTATCAAACGTATAAACATGCGCGAACAGCTTATTAAAGCGGTGGAAATCATTCCGTTGGAAGTTGTTGTTCGCAATGTTGCTGCCGGCTCTCTTGCTAAGCGTTTAGGACTGGAAGAAGGAACCCCGCTTCCGCAATCCATCATTGAATTCTACTATAAAAATGATTCTCTCGATGATCCTATGGTAACGGAAGAACATATCACAACTTTTGGGTGGGCTGTCCCACAAGAGATAGAAGATATCATGCAACTTTCAATTCGTATTAATGATTTTCTTTCTGGGCTTTTTGCCGGTGTTAACATCCAATTAATTGATTTTAAAATGGAATTTGGTCGCCTGTGGGAAGATGAAACAATGCGCATTGTTCTTGCTGATGAAATCTCTCCTGATTCTGCACGACTATGGGATATGCACACACAAGAAAAAATGGATAAAGACCGTTTTCGTCGTGATATGGGTGGGCTTATTAATGCCTATCAAGAAGTTGCCAAACGTCTTGGTATTATGAATGAAAATGAACCTACACGACCAAGTGGTCCCGTTCTCGTAAAATAAAAACAAGGTAAAATATTATCACCTTATATAAATACCCCCTCTTCAAAGGAGAGGTTCTTTTAACAACAGGAAGCAAAAAATGAAAGCACGCATTACAGTTACTTTAAGAGAAAGCGTTCTTGATCCACAAGGAGAAGCAATTGTTGGTGCTTTAAAAAGTTTAGCTTTCGAGGGCATTCATTCCATTCGTCAAGGAAAGGTTTTTGATATTGTTCTTGATGATCTACCTTCTGAAAGCGCAAAGAAAAAACTTAACCAGATGTGTGAAGAGTTACTCGTAAATACTGTCATCGAAAATTATACAATCGAACTTCTTTAAGTGGAACGCTCATGAAAACTGCTATCATTCAACTTCCTGGATTAAATCGTGATCGAGATATGATTGCAGCATTACATCATATAACGGGAGTTGAACCACTAAAAATTTGGCAAACAGAAACAACAATTCCAGATGTAGATGTTATTATTATTCCTGGTGGTTTTTCTTATGGCGACTACTTAAGGTGTGGCGCTATTGGAGCGCGAACCCCTATCTTAAAGGCCATTCGTGAAAAAGCACAAGAAGGGACTACAATAATAGGGATCTGTAATGGATTTCAAATTTTGTTGGAAGCTGGATTATTACCCGGTACTTTAATGCGTAACGCTTCTTTAAAATTTGTTTGTCGTGAAATCAAACTTGAAGTCGTCAACGCCAAGACAAAATTTTCTCGATATTATTCTAAAGGACAAATTATTCGTTGTCCCGTTGCCCATCACGATGGGAATTATTTTGTTGATAGTGAAACATTAAAAAAAATGGAAGATAATCAACAAATTGTTTTTCGTTATGCAGAAAATACAAATCCTAATGGCTCAATGAAAGATATTGCTGGTATTGTTAATAAAGCTGGTAATATTCTTGGTATGATGCCTCATCCTGAAAACTTTATTGAACCCGCTCATGGAGGTGTTGACGGTCGTTTACTTTTTCAAAGTGCTTTAGAGTTAGCAAATGGATGATGCCGCAAAATTCTTGTGCTCCATAATTATAAAAAACAAAGGTCTATATCTTGCGTCGTAAATCCATGAACGGAATTATTCACAAACAACAATGGATATTATTTTCTAAATACATAATTATTTAAGATCGTTTTTGGTCTTAAATCCCATCAAACAAACGAATAAAATCTTCAGCTTACGGTCTATGAATATTTTTATTATTAAACAACATTATTGCTTATAATAGCTGCTAGATAGAAACTAAAATGCTAAATTTCAGTTAATTTAACGGATAAATACTCATGAAGCCTTGCGATAACATCACTATTACACCAGAGCTCATTGCACAACACGGGCTAAAAGAAGATGAATATCAACGTATCCTGACGTTAATCGGTAGAGAGCCAACATTTACTGAACTAGGAATTTTTTCTGCAATGTGGAACGAACATTGTTCTTATAAATCCTCTAAAAAATGGCTAAAAACTCTTCCAACAGAAGGAAAGTGTGTCATTCAAGGGCCTGGTGAAAATGCTGGCGTTGTTGATATTGGTGAAGGGGAATGTGTGGTTTTTAAAATGGAAAGCCATAACCATCCTTCTTATATTGAACCTTATCAAGGTGCAGCAACAGGTGTTGGTGGTATTTTACGTGATGTCTTCACAATGGGAGCCCGTCCTGTCGCCGCTATGAATGCATTGCGATTTGGCGCTCCTGATCATCCACGAACACGCCATCTTGTTTCCGGTGTTGTTTCTGGTATTGGTGGTTACAGCAATGCTTTTGGCGTTCCAACGGTTGGTGGAGAAGTAAATTTTGATGAGCGTTATAATGGCAATATCCTTGTTAACGCTTTTGTAGCCGGTATTGCAAAGACAGACGCCCTTTTTTATTCTAAAGCGCAAGGCATCGGACTCCCTGTTGTTTATCTTGGGGCAAAAACAGGGCGAGATGGTGTCGGTGGAGCAACAATGGCTTCTGCTGAATTCGATGATTCAATCAGTGAAAAACGTCCAACCGTTCAAGTCGGTGATCCTTTTACAGAAAAGTGTCTTCTTGAAGCATGTTTAGAGCTCATGGAACTTGGAGCTGTGGTTGCTATTCAAGATATGGGAGCTGCAGGTCTCACCTCTTCTGCCGTTGAAATGGGTGCAAAAGGCAATCTAGGAATACAGCTTAATCTTGATGCAGTTCCCGTTCGTGAAGAAAACATGACAGCCTATGAAATGATGCTTTCTGAAAGCCAAGAGCGTATGCTCATGGTTCTTAAACCAGAGTTAGAAAAGCAAGCAGCAGCAATTTTTCATAAATGGGGGCTCCATTTTTCCATTATTGGAAAAACAACCAATGATCTACGTTTCCGTGTATTTCATCAAGGGAAAGAAGTTGTTAATCTTCCCATCAAAGAACTTGGTGATGAAGCACCTGTTTATGACCGTCCTTGGAGTGAACCTGCAAAAAAAACACTCCTGAAAACAGAAGACGTCAAAAAAGTTAACAATCTTGGTGATGCGCTTTTGAGCTTATTGAATTCTGCTGATCAAAGTTCACGACGATGGATTTATGAACAATATGATACCCTTATCCAAGGAAATAGCCTTATCCGCCCAGGAGGCGATGCAGGCGTTATCCGTGTAGGCAACAATAGCAAACGTGCTCTTGCTTTTTCTTCTGATGTAACACCTCGCTATTGTGAAGCAGACCCTTATGAGGGAGGAAAACAAGCTGTCGCAGAATGTTGGCGAAATATTAGTACGACAGGTGCAACGCCGTTGGCTGCTACAGATAATCTCAATTTTGGTAACCCTGAAAAACCTGAAATTATGGGACAACTGGTCTTGGCTATTAAAGGGATAGGGGAAGCTTGTAGAATCCTCGATTTCCCTATCGTTTCAGGCAATGTTTCTCTTTACAACGAAACAAATGGAGAAGCTATTCTTCCAACCCCTACAATTGCTGGTGTAGGACTTCTTGGTGATTGGTCTAAAATGGTAACAATAAAGGGGATGCAAAATGGAGATTATATTGTTTTAGTGGGAGATTGCGGTTCTCATTTAGGACAATCAATCTATGCGCGAAACATTTTAAATATTGATGCAGGTGCCCCCCCTCACGTAGATTTACAACTTGAAAAAAAGCATGGTCAATTTGTTCGAGATGTCATACATCGTGGTTTTGTTCACGCCGCCCATGATCTTTCTGATGGAGGATTAGCGATTGCGCTTGCAGAAATGGTCATTAAAGCAGGTAAAGGGATCAAAACAAAATTAAGCAACCAATCACCAGAACATGCAGAACTTTTTGGAGAAGACCAAGGACGTTATCTTTTAGCAGTCAAACCTGAAGCACTCAATAGCCTTAAAGAGCTCGCACAAATAAGTGCAGTTTCTTTAATAGAGCTAGGTAACGTTGCAGGTGATGCACTTGATATAGATGGAATACTAAAACTTTCTATAGACAAACTCACAAAAGCCTATGAAAACTGGTTTCCACAATTTATGGATGAAGAGTAAAAATTGTTTTTTCTCTTAAACAGCCTTTATAAAAAAATGAATAACATAGGAGAATAATGATGGCGATGAGTGCCCATGCAATTGAAACGCTTATTCGTGAAAGTATTCCTGATGCTATTGTAATAGTTCGTGATCTTGCTGGAGATGGAGAACATTATGCTGCAGAAGTTATTTCTGAAAGTTTTCGTGGTAAAACCCGTGTTCAACAACATAAAATGGTTTATGATGCCCTTAAAGGCAATATGGGAAATGACCTTCATGCCTTAATGTTGCAAACAAATATTCCAAAATAATCTAAAATTTCTTCTTGCATTCACACATTTAATACGATTAAAAACAGTATGAATATAAATTACACACTGATAAAAATCTGAAATATCGAGGGATAAAAATGACCACTGTTCATGATTTTATTGACAACGAGATTAAAACAAACGACGTCATTTTATTCATGAAAGGAACACCTGACGCTCCGCAATGCGGGTTTTCAGGACAAGTTGTTCAAATCCTTGATTATTTAGGATTGAATTATAAAGGGATTAATATCTTAACTTCTAACGAATTGCGTCAAGGGATTAAAGATTACTCGAATTGGCCAACAATTCCACAGCTTTATATCAAAGGTGAATTTATCGGAGGCTGTGATATTGTTAAAGAGATGTTTCAAAACAATGAGTTACAGGAACTTTTGAAAGAAAAAAATATTCCCTGCAATCAATCATAGGTATCTTTCATTTTATTCAGACTCTTAAAAAGAGCTGTTTTCAGACGAAATTTTTATTTCAAGGATGCCATATGTCATATTCACTCAATGAACAAACACATAGTGATGCGATTAGAAAAAAAATTGGCTATAAAGAATTTGTTGTTCTTATTGCTTCTCTCATGGCTATTAACGCTATAGCTGTTGATATTATGCTGCCAGCTATGCCCAACATTTTAGACGGCTTAAATGTTCTTAATGAAAATGATCAACATTATATCATTTCGAGTTATCTTATTAGCTATGGTATTGCTCAAATATTTTTCGGTCCCATAAGCGATCGGTATGGACGACGTAAACTTATCCTTATTGGTCTTGCTTTTTATTCATTTACGGCGATTGGCTGTGCCTTTGTAACTGATTTTTCTCTCTTACTTATTTTGCGTATCTTGCAAGGTATTGGAGGAGCTGCTATGCGGGTTCTTACAGTTTCCGTCGTACGTGATCTTTACAGTGGTCGAAAAATGGCAGAAGTTATGTCTATTGTTATGATGGTTTTTCTTGTTGCACCAATGGTTGGTCCCGCAACAGGACAGGTCATTTTACTACTCGGACATTGGCAATATATTTTTATTTTCATGGCAATGATTGGTTTCGGGCTGATGATTTGGATTCAATTCCGCTTGCCTGAAACACTTCATGAACAACGCCCTCTTTCCTTTTCTTCAGTCAAACACAATTTATGGATTGTTGTGACAAATCGTACAACACTTTGCTATACACTTGCAACTTCTATCATTTTAGGGTGCATTTTTATTGCTGTTAATACATCACAACAAACCTATGAAGGAATTTATAACTTAGGCTTTTGGTTTCCTATCGCATTTGCCATCGGTGCTGCATTTCAGGCTTTCTCATCATTCATGAATTCTCGACTTGTCGGACGTCTTGGAATGAGACGTATTGCTCATACTATGCTTTTGCTCTTTTGTGCCACTTCATGCATTTGGTTTATTGGCTCCATCTTAGCAGGTGGTGTTATCCCTTTTCCTTTTTATATGACGTTATATTGTATATTAATGTTTACCTGTGGTGGCATTATGGCCAATTTCAATACACTTGCTCTCGAATCTGTAGGCGAAATTGCTGGAACAGCATCTTCTGTATCCGGCTTTCTTCAAACATCTATCGGTGCAGGACTTAGCTTTTTTATTGCCCAACAATTTGATGAAACAACCATCCCAAACTCAGCAGGATTTTTCTTTCTGAGCCTCACTGCCATACTTCTTGTTTTATGGGCTGAACGTGGTCATCTTTTTAGGCAATATCATAATAACCCTAACGAATAAAGACTGCTTTATGAGACAATTAATAATATCTCTCTTGAACAATAAGGAAATGCCTATAATATAAAATAGGACACTCTTGTGCTGAACATTCACATATTTGTTTTAAAAATAAACTTCTCAAATCATTTCACGACAACATTCATGAATGATATAAGGTTAAAAAAACAGTGAACTGTATAAAA
>NZ_JBHIQG010000001.1:20765-37787 GCF_042196425.1 Bartonella sp. AD328YNZD
TATAAAAGTGATACGTTATCTTTATAAATCAATATATTGCATATCATAAAGTCATACGGCACTTTCCCGTTTATAAAATAAATTTAATTGATAAATTTTCCCGATTTTGGAAATCCCCTTGGAACCAAACGCCCGACGCCCGCACGCGTTCCCATCCATTCAATGAGATCATCAGCTTGGCGGTTAAAGATTCGATCAGCTGTATCTTGCCAACTTAAACCTTCTGATAAATTAAAAGTTTTGGCATCAACAATGCCACCCTCTTTGTAACGCTGTAAACGAACACCTTTACCACGATTCATTTCTGGTATTTGTTCAATAGAAAAAATAAGCATTTTACGGTTTTCACCGACCACAGCAACATGATCACCATTTACCGGAACACAAAGTTTCACCTTATCAGGAGATTTGACATTCATCACTTGCTTTCCTTTTCGTGTATTGGCGATCACTTCTGAAGCAAGGACAATAAAGCCATTTCCATGAGACGAAACCAAGAGCAATTTTCCCTCTGCATGATGCACAAAAGCTGTAAAAATATCGTGCTCATCGTCCATATCAACTAAAAGACGAATAGGTTCACCATGTCCCCGCCCTCCAGGTAAACTATTTGCACCAATAGCAAAAAACTTTCCCCCCGTACTGATCAGCACAATCTTGTCGGTCGTAAATGCTGGAAAGGCTAACTTTAAACTGTCTCCTTCTTTAAAAGAAAGTGCTTTATAATCGTTTAAATGCCCCTTTAAAGCACGCACCCACCCCTTTTCAGAAATAACAATAGTAACCGGTTCTTTTTCGATCATTGCTTGTTGAATATCATCAAGATCATGTCTTGGTGCCTCTTCAAACGTCGTACGTCTTTTCCCCAAGAGTGTTTCAGGACCAAAAGTGTTTCGAACTTTTTTGATTTCTTCTGAAATTATTTTCCACTGTTTTATAGGAGAAGCTAACAAATTCTTTAGCTTTTCTTTTTCAGCTTTCAAACTTTCAAATTCCTTACGAATTTCAAATTCCTCAAGCTTACGTAAAGAGCGCAAGCGCATATTAAGAATAGCTTCTGCTTGATTTTCTGTTAATTCAAAACGACTGATAAGCTGCTTTTTAGGTTCATCCTCTTCACGAATAATCTTAATGACCTCATCGAGATTTAAATAGGCAATAAGATATCCATGGAGAATTTCCAATCGGCTATCAATTTGATCAAGCCGATAATGAGAGCGACGAATAAGCACTTCTTGACGATGTTCAAGCCATTGATGCAAACTTTCTCGCAAAGAAAGGACATTGGGTATTTTTCCCAAAGACAAAACATTCAGATTAAGGGGAAATCTTACTTCAAAGTCAGTCAATTTAAAAAGAGACTCCATAAGGAGCTCCGGATCAACCGACCGATTTTTAGGAACCAGCACGATTCTGATATCTTCTGCTGATTCATCTTGGATATCCTCAAGCATTGGTAATCGCCGAGCAAGCAGTAACTCTGCTGTTTTTTCAATAAGACGTGACTTTTGAATCTGATAGGGAATTTCAGTCACCACAATCACATAAGAACCACGGCTACCAGATTCCTGATGCCAACGTGAACGCAAGCGAAAAAAACCCCGACCAATACGATAAGATTCCTCAATACTCTTTTTAGGCTCAACTAAAATGCCACCAGTTGGAAAATCAGGACCAAGAACGAACTGATTTAATTCCTCATCATGTGCATCGGGATGTGCAATTAAATGGAGCGCCGCATCACAAAGCTCAGCAACATTATGGGGTGGAATAGATGTTGCCATACCAACAGCGATCCCTGATGAACCATTTGCTAAAAGATTAGGAAAAGCCCCAGGCAAAACAACGGGCTCTTCATCTTCCTCATTATAAGTTAAACGGAAATCAATGGCGTTTTCATTAATACCTTCAAGCAACAATGCTGCCACTTCAGTCATCCGTGCTTCCGTATAACGCATGGCAGCAGCATTATCACCATCAATATTGCCAAAATTGCCTTGTCCATCAACCAACGGATAACGAACTGCAAAATTTTGAGCCAAGCGCACCAAAGCATCATAAATAGATGCATCCCCATGAGGATGAAATTTTCCCATGACATCACCGACAATCCGCGCACATTTCGCATAAGACTGTCCAGGATTTAGTTTGAGAAGCCGCATCGCGTGAACAATCCGCCGATGGACAGGCTTCAATCCATCACGCACATCAGGCAATGCACGGTGCGTAATCGTAGAAAGCGCATAAGCCAAATAACGTTCCTGTAAAGCAGAACGTAATTCTATTGGCTCAATATGTTCTTTATCAAAAGGTAAATTCATTTTATCAGACATAATATTAGAACAAAAGTTCCCACAATAATAAAAAGTTATTTTATAGGATTTATTTAAAACAACCCTTTATGAGTCGACTTTTTTATTAAAAGTCAACGACATAAAAATAAGTGCTGCAATTAAAACATGAACAGAAAATTATATCAATTTGAAAAATTTATACATGTTCTTCCCTCTTGTCCTAAGCAGTATATGAAAATACTTCATACATTATCGAAAACTTTTTAAATATCCTCTTTAAGTGATAAATAACAAAGAAAGTAAATCATTTTTTCAGTGTTAAATAGAGAAACTGACATTTTCAAAATAAATAATATATTGATATATAAAGATAATTAATTTTTTTACAACTTAAATGAAACTCCAGAATATTGTAGAATTCTCTCATTTCTTACAATCAATCAATCACAAACATTTCCCCGCTTATCATAAGCGGAAAAGCTTCTATATGAAGAAAGGAAGAAAAATACCTCTTATAAACCCATTTGCTTACAAGAACTATCAATAATTGAAATCTAGAAAGTAAAACGGTGATTATTAGTAAAGATAGTGCTACACAACGATTTTTATATCACTCATGAGGCTTTTATAGTTATACCTTTCATACGAAAAAGCATCGTAAAACACAATTGACAGCATTGAGAGATATTTTTTTAAAAATAATACCCTCATAAAAAATCAAAACAACAGCATTTTTTGTTTATCTCAATTTTTACAAATAGTACACACACTGACCCCATAGAGAAGCATCAACGCTTCACTTTATGTAGAAAGATGACAACAATCCACAACCAACTTTATGAACTATTTTTATGAGTATGAGCCATGCGGATTCCTAAATCACGTAATTGTGTAGGAGAAACCTCAGACGGAGCACTCATCAAAAGATCAAGTGCTTGTTGATTCATAGGGAATAAAGCAACTTCACGCAAATTTTTAACACCTTGCAACAGCATAATGATGCGGTCGATTCCCGCAGCCATGCCACCATGTGGCGGAGCCCCATAATGGAATGCACGATAAAGACCACCGAAACGATCTTTCACAACTTCCTTAGAAAGTCCTACAAGTTCAAAAACTTTAAGCATCATTTCTGGTAAGTGATTACGAATTCCACCTGATGCAATTTCATAACCATTGCAAACAAGATCATATTGAAAAGCTTTAATAGTAAGAGGATCTTGACAGGCAAGGGCATTTTCTCCCCCTTGAGGCATGGAAAAAGGATTATGTCCAAAATCAATCTTTTTTTCATCTTCATTCCATTCAAAAAATGGAAAATCAACAATCCACGCCAAAGAGAAACTATCTCTATCAAGAAGATCTAATTCTTCCCCTACCTTTGTGCGTGCTGCTCCAGCAAAAGATGCGAATTTTTTAGGGTCTCCAGCTACAAAAAAACAGGCATCCCCACTTTCAAGCCCAAGCTGTATACGGATTGCTTCAGTCCTCTGTTCACCAATATTTTTGGCGATAGGCCCTGCTCCTTCAAATTTTCCTTCTTCTTCACGCCAGAAAATATAGCCAAGTCCTGGTTGCCCCTCGCCTTGTGCCCATACATTCATACGATCACAAAAAGCACGACTTCCACCCGTTTTAGCTGGAATAGCCCACACTTGTGCATTCTCATCATTCGCTAAAATTTGAGCAAAGACTTTGAAACCAGAATTATAAAAATGCTGAGAAACATCTTCCATAATGATCGGATTACGCAAATCAGGCTTATCAGAACCATATTTTCGCATTGCTTCATCATAAGAAATGCGAGGAAAGCTTTGTGTCACAGTTTTTCCATCCGCAAATTCTTCAAAAATAGAACGCATAATAGGTTCCATAGTTGCTAAAACATCTTCTTGCTCAACAAAACTCATTTCAACATCTAATTGATAAAATTCACCAGGAAGACGGTCGGCCCTTGGATCTTCATCTCTAAAACATGGAGCAATCTGAAAATAACGATCAAAACCTGACATCATCAACAATTGTTTATATTGCTGTGGCGCTTGCGGTAACGCATAAAATTTTCCCTGATGAACACGACTTGGAACTAAAAAATCACGCGCCCCTTCCGGCGATGAAGCTGTCAAAAGTGGCGTCGTAAATTCCGTAAAACCATTATTTTGCATAGCCCGTCTCATAGCTGCAATAATTTCAGTCCGACGCATGATATTTTTGTGCATAGTCTCCCGACGCAAATCAAGAAAACGATATTTTAATCGAATATCTTCTGGATAATCAGGCTCACCAAAAACCGGTAAAGGAAGCTCATCAGATTTTGAAAGAATTTCTACCTCTTGTGCAAAAATTTCAATCTCACCTGTTGGAAGCGTTGCATTAATAACCTCATCAGAACGAGCACATACCTCCCCATCCACACGAATAACCCATTCAGAACGCACTTTTTCAATAGCTTTAAAAGCTGGTGAAGCAGGGTCAGCAACAATTTGTGTGATTCCAAAATGATCACGTAAATCCACAAAAAGAATCCCTCCATGATCACGAACACGATGAACCCATCCTGAAAGACGAACTTGTGTTCCTACATCACATCTACGAAGAGCCGCACAATGATGACTGCGATAACGGTGCATGTTTTTTGCCTTTGATTATAATATTCACATGCGCTACAAACGCTTTTTAATAACCATTTGTCAAGATATGAGAATAAAAACTCAGAAATAAAGTCAATAAAGCACAAATTTAATTTATCGAATTATAATAAAATGATGAATCTTATTACAAAAACAACAGATCTTAAAATTGCACTTAACGCTCTACGTACCTCTGATTTTGTAACTGTCGATACTGAGTTTATCCGCGAAACAACTTTTTGGCCTCAACTGTGTTTAATCCAGCTCGCATCACCAGATGTCACAGTTTTGATTGATCCCATAGCACCAGATATTGATTTACAACCATTTTTTGACCTTATGGTCGATAAAAAAGTTGTAAAAGTTTTTCATGCTGCGCGCCAAGATATTGAAACAATTTATCACCTTGGAGGTGTTATTCCTTCCCCTCTCTTTGATACGCAAATAGCAGGATCAATTTGTGGATTTGGTGATTCTATCTCCTATGATCAAATTGTACAACGCTGCACAGGGCATCATCTTGATAAATCCTCCCGCTTTACAGACTGGAGTTGCCGACCTTTATCTGAAAAACAACTGCTCTACGCACTTGCCGATGTAACTTACTTAAGAGATGTTTACCTGTTATTGAAAAAACGGTTAGAAAAAAATCAACGTGCTCACTGGATGGACGATGAAATAACAATCCTTTTAAATCCTAAAACCTATGACATGCCAGAAGATGAAGCATGGAAAAAAGTGAAAGGACAAATTAAAAAGCCACGTGAACTTGCTGTATTACAAAAGATAGCAGCTTGGCGTGAACGTGAAGCACGAAAATACAATATGCCACGTCGTCATATTATAAAAGATGAATGTCTTATAGAAATAGCAATCCAACAACCAAAAGATGAATCTGCATTAAAACGGTTACGCAGTCTTAATAAGAATTGGGATAAATTCTCAATTGCTCAATCATTAATCAAAGCTGTCCACGAAGGATTAGAGGTGGATCTTTCCACTTTACCCCCCATTCCTAAACATAATCCACTCAATGATACGACAGCCGCTGTTATCGATCTGCTCAAAGTGTTATTAAAAATTGTTGCAAATGAAAACAGCATTGCCCCTAAAATTATTGCAACATCTAATGATTTAGAAAAAATTGCCAATGGAGGAATAAAGAAAAATATTCCCGCTATGAATGGCTGGCGCTATGAAATATTTGGTCAAAAAGCCGAACAACTGCTAAAGGGCCAGATAGGTTTTTACTTTCACGATGGGAAAATAAGCACAAAACAGCTTTAATTTACATTTACATTTTTATTTTAAAAAATCCATTACGCTACTCATTATCTACATCAATTGGTATGCCTTATAGGCCAATGCAAACAGGATAAATAAAGCCTACTTCTGATAAAGTTAAAAAATTAAATAGTGAACTCTTATTAAAAATGACAGCTAAATCTTTATCAGGTCAATCAAATAGCAATCCTATTAAAAATAATCTAAAAAAACAGACCGCTCCTTATTTAAAAGCTTTAAAAAGAAAAAGCTCTGATAATAAAAGCGCATTCATTACAAAAATAGCAGCCTAGCAATAGAAAAAAACAAAGATATAATGCCTCACGTCACCATATCGTATAAAAAAACTACCGAGATTGCAATCTAACAATCAAAAACGAGCCAGCATAACAACTAAAATACCTAACAAAGGCAATATATTGATTTATAAAGATAATCTAGCGTTATTTATATTGAATTAGAACTCCGAATATCGTAGGATTCTCTCATTTTATCTCAATAAGACTCATAAAGTATCACATAAGAAATTATATGATAAAGCGCTGTTTTTTATAGATTAAGCATCTTACAAAGGATTCAAAAATATGATTAATAAATAGTTATGATTTGTTTCTATTTTTTATAGTGAAAGGATTTTATAAAGTCAGAAAATGATATTCTTTTGCCAAACCGTGAAAGTGCAAAATTACTTCATATAAGTGGTTCAACATTCCGGCGTCATATAACCAATGGATCTCTCCAAAAATCTTTAAAATTTGTTTTTTTATCGCGTTGGCTACAATCAAATCTTATCAATATAATCAAGAAAGCTAAACAGAAACGTTATAACGACGCAGCATAAAAAGAAAACCTTGTCACGTAAAGACGGACAAGGCTTTTATTTTTACATGAAGCTTATGAAATGCAAATCACATCCTGTGACGCAAATAACAGAATAAAAAATTATATTTTCTTTTATGAATGCTCAGGGCATTAAAAATGCCTTGCGTAGAGTCTGGATCAGGCATTATGAAACAACCAGTTGTTCAGCTCATGATGACAGGCTACCTAGCTTATCCCTCGTCAATGGCTTTATTATAAGACATAAAACACGAATAAATTAGGAAAAAAATCAAAAAATTTCAAAAGCGAGAGGTTGTTTTATTATTGTTGATAACTTCTTTAATCGTCCAAGAGGACGTTCTCCTAATAATCCAGCGTAATTCTTTGGGATCTGCAAGATAATATGATCTGCTTTTTTATGCCACAATAAATGAGGTAAAATTCCTGCAACAGAAGCACTAAAAAGATGAGCAAGACGCATAGTTTCACCAAGAATACGTGCTTTATCAATTATATTTTGAGTTGCTAATTGAAAAATGGGAAGAGATTCTTTATCAACCAATAAACTCGTATTGCGAAAAAAAACAGAAAGCGCCGCATAAAGGCGCCCTTCATGAGAAATTCCTGGATAAGATCCTAAAGCTATTTGATTTGCTGCTTCATTGCCTCGATAATCTGGATGTATACGCCAACCAATATCCGCAAGAAGACAAGCGGCTTGACGATAACGGCATTCATTTTCAGTTTCTGAAATTCCAAAAACTTCAAAAGCATTCGTCGTAAAATCAATGAGTTCTTCTGCTTGTTTTGGTGAACGTGCCCGTAAAATAGCCATTTCTGTGCATGCTGCAATGAGAGGATCAGAAAGTCGAATCGCCTGCGGCAATCGTGAATAAAGAAAACCTTCACGAACGCCAGCACCAGAAAAGATTATCTTTTCAAACTCCATACACTGAATGAGTTCAATAAGAACTATTGCCCCATAAGATAAAAGTTTTCGACGGTTCTGAGAAACCGCTGCAATCCCTCTCATATTATCAATATTGCCACGCGCTACAAGACGTAAAAAGTTCTCCATTTCAACAGCATCAACTTCATAGCCATGCATAACAGGAAGCCGATAGTGTTTCATTGCCATATGGAGTTTTGCCAAATTACGCCATGTCCCCCCTACTGCATAAAAATAACGTGCTATACCTTTACGAGCACGAACAACAGACGATTTATAAAATTGCTCATGTACAATTTTTGTAGCTACAGCACTATCATTATTTGATATATACTGTAGCCTTAAACCACCCAATGGGAGCGTTATCCCTTCACCAACATCAGAATGATCAATATCAATCAGCTCAAGACTTCCACCACCAAGATCCCCAGAAATACCTTTTGGTTGATAAAAGGTAGACACAACTCCATAGGCTGAATACATAGCTTCTTCACTTCCTGAAAGAAGATATATTTTATTTTGCAAAATATCTTCAGCATGCTGAATAAATGCTACGCCATTCTGTGCATCTCGTGCTGCTGCTGTTGCTAAAGTATAGACCTCATCTGCCCCAATCTGTCGACAAAGCGTACGAAACCGTTTCAGTGTTTGCAACGCCATTTTCATCGATTTTTCTTCTAAAAATCCCGTTTTCGCCACACCATGCCCGAGACCACAAAGAATCTTTTCATTAAATAAAACCGTTGGTGATCGAACAAGCCCCTCATAAATAACCAACCGAACAGAATTTGAGCCAATATCAATAACAGCAACAGGCTTACGCCCTTTTAACCGACCTTGAGCATCTCTATATGTCATTGGATTTTAGTCTTTATGTATTTCGGCTTGTTGCCGATGCAACGCAACCAAGCGCGAAACAGAAGACTCAAAAGACTCATTTTCCCCCGCAAAACTTGTATTGGCCATAAAATACTCCTGCGCATTAAATAGACTTTCACCTCTCTGCGGTGTAATACGTTTTGATGTTCCATCCTTAAGTATATCAAAGCTTTGTTGATTATCAATGATATTAGCTAACATAATCTGTAAAAGAATTTTTTGACGCACTATTTTATTAAAAACTGGAACCAATATTTCAATACGATAGTCCAAATTACGAGGCATCATATCAGCAGAGCCTAAGTAAACGAGTGCATTTTCATTAGGCAAATCTTGACCATTCCCAAAACAAAAAATGCGACTATGTTCAAGAAAACGCCCGACGATTGATTTTACACGAATATTATCCGAAATTCCTAGAATACCAGGACGTAAACAACATATCCCCCGCACAACCAAATCAATTTGCACCCCTGCTTGACTGGCACGATATAAAGCATCAATAATTTCAGGATCAACCAATGCATTAACTTTCATCCAAATAGCAGCAAATCTTCCCTGTTGTGCATGAACAATTTCTCCCTCAATATGCTCTAAGATACGACCACGCAATGTTAAAGGTGAAAAAGCAATCTTTATTGTTTCATTTGGATGCTCATATTGCGCAATATAATTGAACAATAACGCAACATCATGAGCAATAACATCATCCGTGGAAAAAAAAGAAAGATCGGTATAAGTTTTAGCGTTAATGGGATGGTAGTTTCCTGTTCCAAGATGAACATAAGAGCGAAGACGTTTTCCCTCACGTCTCACAACCAATGACATCTTAGCATGTGTTTTTAATGCAATAAAACCAAAAATAACTTGAACCCCAGCACATTCAAGATCCCGGGCCCAACGAATATTTGCTTCCTCATCAAAACGTGCTTTAAGTTCTACCAAAGCAGTCACAGACTTTCCCTGTTCAGCTGCTTCAATCAAAGCGCCAACAATTGGACTATCATTTGATGTACGATAAAGTGTTTGTTTTATTTCTACAACATCAGGATCGCAAGCAGCTTGACGTAAAAATTGGACAACAACATCAAATGTCTCATAGGGGTGATGAATCACAATATCATTTTCACGAATAGCTGCAAAACAATCCCCATGATGTTCACGAATACATTTCGGAACACGAGAAATATAAGGAATAAATTTGAGATCATCACGGGGAATAGAAACAATCTCTGATACCATATTAAGCGCCAAAAATCCATCAAGAACATTAATACAATGATCAGGAACAGCAAGACTATTCGCTATAAATTGGCGTAAACTCTCTGGCATTTTTGCGTCAAATTCAATTCGAATAACCTGTCCACGGCGCCGCCTTTTAAGAGCAGTTTCAAAAAAATGAACAAGATCTTCAGCTTCCTCTTCTACTTCAATATCACTATCTCGGATTATTCTAAATGTACCAATTCCTTTAATCTCATAGTTAGGAAATACATGTTTAATAAAAAGGCAAATAACATCTTCAGATGCGATAAAACGAAAATGATTACCTTCTTGAGGAAGAAGAATGAAACGCCTTAAAAGCATTGAAATAGACAACAACACTGTGTGTGAATTCTGATCAGCTTCTCCAGACAATTGAAGCCCAATAGAAAGCCCTAAATTAGGAATAAATGGAAAAGGATGAGTAGCATCAACAGGCAAAGGTTTTAAAACAGGAAAAATTGTCTCAAGAAAATATTTTTCAAGCCATGATTTTTCAATTTCTGAAAGATCATCAGAACAAATAATTTCAATATCATTCTTTTTTAATTCATCACGTAAAACATTCAATTCTCGTAGTTGGTGAGCCTGCAGCTTTGAAATCTCAGCGAGCACAATATCAAGTTGTTCCTGTGGAGTGTGCCCATCTGCACTGCACGCTGTAACGCGAGCACGAATTTGAGCTGCTAGTCCTGCAACACGAACCATAAAAAACTCATCAAGATTTGCAGCTGAAATAGAAAGAAATTGTAGACGTTCTAATAAAGGATGTTTCGAATTAGCTGCTTCCATCAAAACACGATTATTAAATTGTAGCCATGAAAACTCTCGATTAATAAACCGTACCGGATTTTTCATTGTTATATTTGATATAGAAATTTTATCTTTCACCCTCTTTTCCATATATTCTAACTAAGCTTCTTTTATATTTTCTAAAATCCTTGACGAAATATCTCACATAATATTTTATAATATGTTATCATCATAATAATACATCAATGCCCCATTTTTCTTGTCATGTTTCCATTTAATATTTTAAAATACTTGGAACGAGGTTCTATGCGCAAAGCGCTAAAAGTAAGACAACTATTCTGATTATAGCATAAAAGAGGAGTAGTTTGTCTTAAAAAGCATCTTGCATTATGATACGCTTTATTACAAACTCACACTTATAAAATAGAAGAGCCTTATCATAACTAATGAGACAATTTATTCTGGAGTTTGTACGCCATGGCTGATCACAATATTCCCCATTTTCAAAATGACCTTGGATATAAAACAATCGAAATTGGTGTGAAAGAGTTTATGTGTGTAGGCGCTACACAACCATTCGATCACCCTCATATTTTTATTGATATGGGCGCTGCTGATGAGAAAATTTGCCCTTACTGCTCAACCCTTTATCGTTATGTTCCCTCGTTATCGTACGATCAAACAAACCCAACAGGATGTTTATATCATCCAGACAAGCTATTATAATGTGTTCTAGGGCTTTCTTAAATAACTACTCTTTTAATTCTGCTTGTTTAATATGAAATCGTTTGTAGAACAATCACCCATCATCGTTGGAGGAGGAATCGCTGGTTTAAGTACCGCTTTAGCACTCGCTCATAAAGGAATTGCAAGCATCATTATTGAAAAGTGTAAAAAACTTGAAACGATAGGCGCTGGTATTCAACTGACACCAAATGCAACATCTATTCTTGCTCGCTGGGAACTTCTTAACAAACTCACTGAAGTTGCGACAATCCCACATTTTCTTGAGTTAAAAGATGGAATATCTTTAAAAATACGTCTACGTGCTCATCTTATCACTCTAACAGAAAAATACTGGAAAGCCCCTTATATGACGATTCACCGCGCGGCTTTACAAAAAATTTTATATAATGCAGTGATTGCAAATCCTTTGATCAAATACAAAGCAGGCGAAACGATTGTATCTTCTACCCAATCGGCAACCAACATTAAAATAACCACAATAAAAACAGATACAGCAACACAACAACAGCTTTATTCAACCCCTCTCCTGATCGGATGTGATGGCGTTTGGTCAACACTACGGCAACAATTTCCTTTTCATGAAAGAGCAAATTTTAGTGGTTTTATTGCTTGGCGAGCAACAACAGTACTTGATAATCTTCCTCAAGACTTTCGTTCTTCATTGCAAAATATGAAGACAATTACGGCTTGGATGGGGCCTCAAAATCATCTTGTTGTTTATCCCATTAAATCGTCAGAAAAAATTGTAAATTTTGTCGCTATTACACATGGGGATAATTCAAAAGAGGGATGGGCCTATAAAGGAGATAAAGAAAAACTTAAATCTCTTTTTAAAGCTTGGAATTCAAAAATCTTACAAATCTTTGATCATATTGATGAATGGAGATATTGGCCACTCTTTCAGATGAAACAAAATCGTTTTCTAGGCCTAGAGAGACAAGTATTTGTTGGCGATTGCGCACACGCTGCCTTACCTTTTGCAGCACAAGGTGCCGCTATGGCAATCGAAGATGCTGCTACATTAGCAGAAGTACTTTCATTGAAAAATCTTTCATTAACGAAAGCACTTTCGCTTTACGAAAAAACACGTACCACCCGTATTGCAGCAGTAAAAAAACGCGGAGATTTCAATAGATTAACCTATCATGCAACGGGGCCCATAGCAATTGCACGTAATCTCATGATGAAAATTCGTACACCAGAGAGTATTATGTCAAATCTCAATTGGCTTTATATGTATGATGCGATGAATTCTATAAAAAATCGTGATAAAAACTTATAAAATTCTTCCCGTACTTTGAATATTATGAAAGAAAGAGATTTTTTGACTCTATGACACTAAAAAAATATCATAATTTACTCAAATAAAAGCAATATTTTTCTAAACCTACAATCCGATTTTAAAAGCTCAATTTTTAACTCTCCTAAAAGCAAAAACACCACTCAAAATCAGCTCCCATCTTTAATCTTTCTTTAACTCAATTCTACATCAACAACACCCTGAATTAATTTCATAGCATTTGCGACATGTGAATTTACCTTATATCGCTTAGGAAGCGCAATTTCAACTTCTCGCAATCCATCCTCTTGAATTAAAATAAGTCCAACCTCTCCATTTCCCCCAAGATTTAAATTTTGTTCAATTTGTGGAAGCATATCAACTGTTTTTATAAAAAGACGCATCATTTTATGCTGCTGTAACGCTTCTTTTTCCAAAGACTGAATTGTCTCAATTCGCAAACTAACTCCTTCAGAGCGATTTTCTGCGCTCACCGTAATAATAAAAGATTTTCCGGGTTCTAGCATCTCTTCATAATCCGAGAGTGCCTCAGAAAAGAGAACTGCTTCATATTGTCCACTTGTATCAGAAAAATGAATAATTCCCATTTTTTTACCAGATTTTGTTTTGCGCACGTTTTTTGCCACAACAGTTCCAGCAAGCCGTGCAGCCGTTGCTCCTCCTTTAACGGCATTGGAAAAATTACCCCAAGTCTGAACGCGTTTTTTAGCGAGAATGGCTTGATACTCATCCAATGGATGAGCTGAAAAGTAAAAACCTATAGCTTGAAATTCTCGATAAAGTTTTTCAGCCAACAACCAAGGGGTCGTTTGCGATAAAATCAAGGGCTCTTTTAATCCGCCTGCCATTCCAAATATGTCAACCTGCCCGCTAGAATTGTCATCGAGAATACGAAGCGCTCGCGCATGAAGGGTTCCAAGATTCGCTAATAAAACTTCGCGTGCAATGTTAAAACAATCAAAAGCGCCAGCACAAACTAAACTTTCCATCGCACGCTTATTAACAATACGAGGATCAACACGCGCACAAAAATCTTCCAAATCCTTAAAAATCTCATTTCCACGACAAGTGACAATATGATCTACAACCGTTTCTCCCACACCTTTAATGGCCGCAAGAGAATAATAAATACAGTTATCACCAACCTCAAAAATACGATGAGATGTTTGTATAGAAGGTGCAATAACTTCAATACCCAGCCTTAACGCTTCACGCCGAAAATCATTGAGCTTATCGGTATTCGTCATATCATACGTCATTGAAGCAGCTAAAAACTCAACGGGATAATTGGCTTTCATATACGCTGTTTGATAAGAAACAATCGCATAAGCAGCAGCGTGTGATTTATTAAAACCGTAATCGGCAAATTTTGCTAAAAGATCAAATATAATATCAGCTTGCTCTTTATCAACACCACCAGCAACAGCACCATTGACAAAACGCGTACGCTGTTTTTGCATTTCTGCATGAATTTTTTTCCCCATAGCGCGCCGTAATAAATCAGCTTCTCCAAGCGAGTAACCAGCCAGTACCTGAGCAATCTGCATCACCTGTTCTTGATAGACTATAACACCTTGTGTTTCTTTAATCAGATGATCTATTTTAGGATGAATAGAAGCTATCTCCTCTTCCCCGTGTTTACGTGCATTATAGGTTGGTATATTCTCCATTGGACCAGGACGATAAAGCGCAACCAGCGCAATAATATCTTCAATACGGTCTGGCTTCATTCCAATCAGCGCCTTGCGCATACCAGAACTTTCCACCTGAAACACACCAACCGTTTCACCACATGCCATCATAGCGTAGGTTGCTTCATCATTTAGAGGGATATTTGACAAATCTATTTTGATCTTCTTTCTGGCAACAAAATCAACAGCCATTTTCAAAACAGTCAGTGTTTTTAGTCCAAGAAAATCAAATTTTACCAACCCTGCCTGTTCTACATATTTCATGTTAAATTGTGTAACAGGCATATCAGAACGAGGATCACGATACATCGGGACAAGCTCCCAAAGCGGACGATCTCCTATAACAATCCCAGCAGCATGCGTTGAAGCGTGACGATAAAGCCCTTCCAACTGAAGTGCTATATCTAATGCGCGTCCAATGACGGGATCTTTTTTCTTTTCCTCTTCAAATTTAGGTTCATCCTTAATAGCATCCGCTAATTCTACCTGACTTCCTGGGGTGGCAGGAATTAATTTTGTAAGATAATCCACCTGACGATAAGGAACTTCTAAAACACGCCCCACATCACGCAAAACTGCACGTGCCTGTAACTTACCAAAGGTAATAATTTGAGCAACTTGATCACGTCCATATTTTTTTTGAACATATTGAATAACTTCTTCACGCCGCTCTTGACAAAAATCGATATCAAAATCTGGCATCGAAACACGATCTGGATTGAGAAAACGTTCAAAAAGAAGGGAAAAACGCAATGGATCAACATCGGTAATCGTTAATGCATAAGCAACAAGTGAACCAGCACCAGATCCCCGCCCTGGACCAACAGGAATATCATGAATCTTCGCCCATTTTATGAAATCTGAAACGATAAGAAAATATCCAGAAAATTGCATACGCGTAATAACTGAAATCTCATAATCAAGCCGCTGCTCATAATCTGCAATCGTATACCCTTCAGCCAATCCAATTGTTTCAAGGCGCATCTTCAAACCAGCTTTAGCTTGATTTAACAATTCACTATCTTCTGCTTCTAAAGTATTTTCTGAATTAGAAGATTGTTCTATAAAACGAGGCAATATCGGTTTTCGAAGAGGCGTGGCAATATGACAACGCAATGCAATTTCAACACTATTTTCTAAAGCTTCTGGAAGATCAGAAAATAGCGCAACCATTTCATCTTGTGACTTCAAGTAATGATCTGGCGTCACCCGTTTGCGATCTGGATTAGAGACGATTTGTCCTTCTGAAACAGCCATCAACGCATCATGCGCTTCATACCCCTCTCTCTTCAGAAAAAAGGCTTCATTCGTTGCAACAAGAGGAATTTCATGTGCATAAGCTAATTCAATAAGGTCTGCTTCTACTCTTCGATCATAAGAGCCATGTCGCTGTAATTCCACATAAAGACGATCAGAAAAAATTTTTTTTAAATAAATTAAGCGCTCAACAGCGCGTTCTTTTTTTTCTTCTAATAAAGAACGATTAATAGGTCCTCCCTTTCCACCCGTTAAAGCGATTATACCTTCACTATGTTCTGACAACCAATCAGCTTTAATATGAGGAGGATCAGTATCACATTTATCAAGATAAGCACGGCTTACAAGACGAACCAAATGAGCATAACCGGTTTCGCTAGCAGCGAACAGAACAATAGAGCAGAAATCAGAAGCATTACGTCCTTTAACCAAATGTGAATGATCATTTTCATCACAAAAATCAACGGTAAGCTGACAACCAATAATGGGTTGAACCCCATGAGAGAGACAATACTGCGAAAACTCCAAAGCACCAAATAAATTATTGGTATCGGTAATAGCAACCGCTGGAGCATGATCTACAATCGTCTGTTGAATAATTTGTGGGATTTTTAAAGCCCCTTCGAGCAAGGAATAAGCTGAATGCACTCTCAAATGAATAAAGCGAGGAAGAGAATTTTTGTACTCTTGCATTTTATTTTTATCTTTTACCACTCTCACAATTTCCTACTATAAACTAAATGCCAAACAGCCCCCTTAAAGAAAAAAATTCAGGCTAGCATAACTTTAAAGCTATAAATTTATCATCCCACATAGAAAAAACATCCTAATTTTATTGATATTTATAAGAGAGTTCTATCAAGAAAGTGCCTCTATTCACAGCAAATAAACGCCTAAAATAAAAAGAAGCAAAATATGCCATAAGCACTTTCATTTTTTTATTTTATTTCTCTTTTAAAGATAATTTCTCTTCTTACAACGCAATGTGTAAATAAAATAACATCTTCTTTAATGACTTTATCCCCAAAAAGCTCTTCTAAAGGTCTAGAAAAAACAAAAAGAGCAGGTTAAATTTTCTCATGCCTCCAAGTCTTCTTGCCCCTCTTTTCAACTCTATTCGAACCCTTTCTGGTATTACACCTAAAGTCTATGG
>NZ_JBHIQG010000002.1:0-7777 GCF_042196425.1 Bartonella sp. AD328YNZD
ATATTATAATTACCATCAGCAACATCTTGATTATTAATAAGATCGCGAAAAAGAGGTAGTGTAGTTTTTATCCCATCGACGACAAATTCATCTAAAGCACGCCGTAAGCGCATCATACATTCTAAACGGGTACGTCCATGAACAATCAGCTTTCCAATCATGCTATCATAGTAAGGAGGAATACGATAACCTGAATAAGCGCCTGAATCAACACGAATCCCTAAACCTCCAGGTGTATGAAAATGTGTAATGGTTCCAGGTGATGGCGTAAAATTAATGGGATCTTCTGCATTAATACGGCATTCAATGGCATGACCAGAAAAACAGACTTCATCTTGTGTCACTGAAAGTTTACAGCCTGATGCAATATGGATTTGTTCGTGGACTAAATCTATACCTGTAATTGCTTCAGTTACAGGATGCTCGACTTGTAAACGTGTATTCATTTCAATAAAATAAAATTCGCCATTTTCATAAAGAAATTCAATAGTACCCGCTCCACGATATCCAAGTTGGGCACAAGCATTTGCAACAATACTTCCAATTTTTTTCCGTTCAGTTTCATTAAGTGCAGGTGACGTAGCTTCTTCCCATACTTTTTGATGTCGTCGTTGAAGTGAACAATCGCGTTCTCCTAAATGAATAGCATTTCCCGCACCATCACCTATGACTTGAATTTCAATATGACGGGGTTTTTCTAAATATTTTTCTATGTAAACAGCGTCATCACCAAAAGCAGCTTTCGCTTCTGAACGCGTTGTCTTGAGAGCTATAGAAAATTCTTGTTCAGAATGAACGACTTTCATACCACGTCCGCCACCACCGGCAGAAGCTTTTATAATAACCGGATAACCAATTTCACGAGCAGTGCGTAAAGCATCTGATTCTTCAGTGACTGCTCCATCTGAACCTGGAACTACAGGAATACCAAGTTTTTTGGCGGTTTTCTTTGCTTCGATTTTATCGCCCATGATTCGGATATGAGTAGCTGTTGGACCGATGAATGTAATATCATGGGCTTCTAGAACATCTGCAAATTTTGCATTTTCAGAAAGAAAGCCATAACCTGGATGAACAGCATCCGCTCCTGTAATTTCACAAGCAGCAATAATTTGCTGAATACTCAAATAAGAATCGCGAGCAGGAGGAGGGCCAATACAAACACTTTCGTCAGCAAGACGAACATGCATTGCATCTGCATCAGCGGTAGAGTGAACAGCCACGGTTTTTATGCCAAGTTCTTTACATGCACGTAAAACGCGAAGAGCAATTTCTCCTCGATTAGCAATGAGGATTTTTCGAATCATGGTTGCCCCTCGCTTTATTCAACAATAATAAGTGGTTCACCAAATTCAACAGGTTGACCATCTTTGACAAGAACAGTGGTTACCGTACCGGAGCGCGGTGATGAAATTTGATTCATTGTTTTCATGGCTTCAATAATAAGTAATGTCTCCCCTTCAGAAACATTTTGTCCTACTTCTACAAAAGGTTGTGCGCCTGGTGAAGGTGCAAGATAGGCTGTTCCAACCATTGGAGAGGTTATTGTGTTTTTTGATTTATCTTCTTGGATAGAGTGTATAGGAGATTCAGCTGTTGGAACTGGAGAAGATGTTACAGAAAAAGTAGGAGTAGAAACAGGAGCATAGATCGCTTGCTCGGAAGAAGTTGAGGTATTTTGGCGTGAGACACAAATACGAAGCTCCCCTTGTTCAACTTCAATGTTCGTTAAATTTGTATCATTCAAAATTTCAGCAAGATCACGAATAATGTTCGTATCAATTGCGGTATATTTTGCCAAATCCATTTTTTTTGTTGCCATTTTATTTCTAACTCCTTGATCAATGAAGATCGTCATTATTTCGTTTTATGACAGAATATCTCTAGATTAGGGATGATATCTTTTGAAGCTTTAAAGATATTTATTTCCTTTAAATTCATTATATTTTGCAATTTTAAACTCGTATCTGCTTTACGCAAAATTGCATTTATAAGCCTGTTGTCAAAAAAGAGAAAGCATAAAATTACCTCATTTACAGTATTCTTCCTAAAACTAATCAGGTATAGAATAGGGTATTTACTGTGTATTATCTATCGCTTGTTTTAGAATGTCTTGTCTGGCTGCGCCGATGAATATTTTATTACCAATGATATAAGAAGGTGTTCCCGTAATATGAAGTGTAGAGGCAATGTGAATATTTTCTTTAAAAGCTTTTTGCAGATTAGGGTCTTTTATTGCATTACGGAGTTTTTTTTCATCTGCTCCTAATGAAACAGCTATTTTTATAGCTTTAGCTTCATTTGCGCGCCCTTGATGCATTAAAAGCTTTTTATGAAACTGAGGATATTTTTCTGGAAATTGTTTTCGAAATGCGTAAGCAACGGTATGAGCCGCCATAGAATCAGATCCCAAAATCGGTAAATCCTTGATAATAACCCGTAGATCTGGATATTCTTTTATCAAGTCTTCTATATCTGAATAGGCACTTTTACAAAATCTGCAATTGTAATCAAAAAAATCAACAAGTACTTTTTTACCATTTGGATTCCCCAAAACAGCGTCATGAGGAGAGTGAAAAATTTCCTTTTCTAATAAATGAATAATTGAGCTTTGACTTTCGTCTTCATTTTGTTTTTCCAGCTTATCTTGAAGGATAAGCTGCATTTCAATCAAAACTTCTGGATGAGTAAGAAGATACTCTCTAACAATTTGTTGAATATGCTGAGAATCAGTATGCGGTGTCATTTTTTCTTTAAGCTTAGATAAAAAGCTAGAATCTTCTAAAAGTTGTGCTTTAAGTTTTTCTAAGCTTAAATGATTGGTTACTGTCTGCTGTGATGTTGCGTTTGATAAAGAAGGTAAAAAGGTTAAAATACTCAACATAACTGGGACTAAAATTTTTGAAACAAGTGTTATTTTCGAGTTTTCAGGTTGATGAGTCATCTGTATACCTTTACATTTTCTATTGTGTCATTGAGTAAACTATATGAAAAGCGTTCTCTATGTGCAATAAAGCATTTAGCTATAGTATGTATTCTCAAATGATAAAAAACATTAATTTTTCTCTAAAAAGCTTTCATATGATGTACATTTGCAAAGATTATATTGCCTACAGGATAAAAAATCCTCTCTTTAATTTGTCAAATGTTGTTTTGATGTATAAGGGTATAAAAAGCTTTTTGTGCGTGTTTATTTTAGGAAATAAGTACGTTGATAATACAATGAAGAACACTTGTATTATTTTTTCCTGTTGCTTTATTGAGGACTGAGAAACAAAATTAAATAATGAAAAGTGAAATTATGAAAACCACAACACATTATGAACTGTTTATCATTGGGGGAGGGATAAACGGGTGTGGATTGGCAAGAGATGCAGCTGGACGCGGTTTTAAAGTAGGATTAGCTGAAATGAAAGATCTTGCATCAGGGACTTCAAGTGCATCAACAAAACTTATTCACGGTGGTCTTCGTTATCTTGAACATTATGAGTTCAAACTTGTTCGTGAAGCACTCAAAGAACGCGAGATCATTTTACGTATAGCTCCACATATTGTACGTCCTTTACGTTTTCTTCTTCCTTATCATAAAGAATTGCGTCCTGCTTGGATATTGCGTTTTGGACTTTTTATTTATGATTATTTAGGGAACTGGAATCAGAAATTGTGGCGCAGTAAAACGATTAATTTTTCAAAAAAGTTTTGCTCTACACTGAAAAAAGAATATCAGAGAGGTTTTGAATATTCTGATGCAAGAGTAGATGATGCGCGTTTAGTCATTGCCAATGCTCGTGATGCAGAAAAGTGGGGAGCTGATATAAAAGTACGGACAAAAGTTCTATCTTTAAAAAGAGAAGACAAAAAATGGCGTATCTTTCTTCAAGACAAGTTAAGCGGTAAAGAATATAATGTCACTGCTTCTTATGTTGCGAATATGACAGGACCTTGGATTGATCATGTTTTGGAAAGCGTATTAGACTGTAAAGAACATACGCCAATACGGCTTGTTAGAGGTTCTCATATTTTGGTTCCCAAACTTTATACTCATGATCGTGCTTATATTTTTCAAAATGGTGATGGGCGTATTATATTTGCTATTCCATATCAAGAAGAGTTTACCTTGCTTGGAACAACAGATTGTAATTATCAAGGAGATCCGGCTGACGTTCATATTACTGATAAAGAAATTGATTATATTTGTGCAGCAGCCAGTGAATATTTCATACAACCAGTATTACCTGAAACGATTGTCTGGTCTTACTCTGGAGTTCGTCCACTCTATGATGATGGAGCTTCAAAAGCACAAGAAATTACGCGCGATTATGTTTTAAAAGAAATGGGAACAGGAACGACACCAAAGATACTTAATCTTTATGGTGGAAAGATTACAACTTATCGTAAGTTAGCTGAAGATGCGATGAAATTTGTTGAAAAAGCACTTGGTAAAAAGGGAGCATCATGGACGGCTAAGGCAGTACTTCCAGGGGGAGATTTCCCCTATAACAAATTAGATACAATCGAAAATAGGATTGCTCTTTTAATGCCAGATTTAGATGTTTTTACACATCGCAGGCTTGCACGCTCCTACGGTACAGAAGCATTGCTGATCTTTGCACATGGTAAGGCAAATAAAGGAAAAAATTTTGGACATGGGCTTTATGAAGTAGAAGTAAAATGGTTGATGGAAAAAGAATGGGCTAAAGTATGTGAAGATGTGTTATGGCGTCGTTCAAAACTGGGGCTCCTATTTAATGAACAAGAGGTTGATACTCTTTCTTCCTATATGCAAAGCCAACAAGAGATTGAACAACGTTTATGATCATTTCATTTTACAGATTTTATCTGCAATATTGTAAATATTTTCCTTCAAGAGATACTGATATCAGTTATAGATATTAAAAAGGCAATGGCTGTCTATACCCTGATTTTAGTTTTTTTTTGCAAGAATCACAAAATGGCAAAATTAGATAGAATATTTAAGATGAAATTTGTCTATTTTATAAAGTGAAATCTAAGAATATTACCAAAAAGAACTCATTGATAAAAAATGATTTATAATTAGATTCGTATGAAATAAGGTTTTTTCTTCTTTAGGAGAAGATAAAGCTACTTTCTTTAGCGTTTATTTGCACAATGAGTTAAAAAATCTAAAGAAAATTAAATCGATCATGAAAAATTGTATAATGTGTTAGTTTAGCATTTATTATCTTAAACGCTGTACTAAATCATGTAAGGGGAGAGACTTGAAGAGCGTAAGAAGAACTTATAAATGAGTTTTTTATATTATAGTAAAAATCTTCTTTTTTCATGTTTATATACCTGAACACTAATCTATGAGAAATGCGATATTGTGTTTTGGCATGATTGATTGTAGTAAACCTTGATATCAATTGAAAATAATGAGCTGTTATTATACTCATGATAGTATAAGAGAATAAAATTTTCCGTAAACTAAAAGTAAGTATTTTTCTATGTATAAAGAGAGGGCTATAGGGACATGAGAGTAATACCCTCATGATATTTTACAACCTTCCATCGCCTATAAAATTTGCAGTAGCACCAATGTTGGACTGGACAGACCGACATTGCAGGTTTTTTTATCGTCTTTTAACGAAAAAAGCTCTCCTTTATACGGAAATGATGGTAGCAGATGCTGTCATTCATGGTGTTCGTGAACAACTGTTGGCTTTTAGCGACAAAGAACGTCCAGTTGCATTACAATTAGGGGGGGCAGATCCGAAAAAGTTAGCAGAAGCTGCACGAATTGCTGAGGATTTTGGCTATAACGAAATAAATCTCAATGTTGGTTGTCCATCAAATCGTGTTCAAGCAGGTGTCTTTGGAGCTTGTTTGATGCTACATCCAGACATTGTGGCAAATGCCGTAGAAGCAATGAAACAAGAGGTTACTATACCTGTAACTGTCAAATGTCGGATTGGAGTGGACGAACAAGATGAAGAATTAGCATTAGATCTTTTGGCTAATCAAGTTTGGAATGCTGGATGTGATGCGCTCTGGATCCATGCACGCAAGGCATGGCTACAAGGATTGAGTCCGAAAGAAAATCGCAATATTCCGCCCCTTAATTATGAAAGGGTTTACAAATTAAAACGTCAATATCCTCATAAATTTATTGGGATAAATGGTGGAATTAAATCGATTGATGAGATCAAAGAACACTTAACTTTCTGTGATGCTGTCATGGTTGGTCGCCAAGTTTATCATGATCCAACTTTGTTAAAACATATTGATTTTGAACTCTATGGTGAGTCGCAGAATAGTCTAAGTGAGAGTGATCTTATTGAGGTTATGTGTGATTATGCAGCTCGACATATTGCATCGGGGGGACGGCTTTCTCATGTGACGCGTCACATGATTGGTTTATTTCATGGGCGGGGTGGGGCACGTCGATGGCGGCAAATACTATCAAATGATGCGATAAAACCAAACGCAGATATATGTACTTTAAAAGAAGCTTTTTATGCTCTCATTTAATAACAGTCAGACAATTAACATATATTGAAGTTGAGATCCTTTGCGTTTTGATTTCTTTGCGATAATTTTGATCCCTTTAATTTTATAAGTTTTTGAAAGTTTATAACTTTTATTATGAATAAGAATGTTAGAATTTATATATTAAACGGCATGCTGATTATGCCTATTAAATAAAAAATAGTTTAAGGGTATCACTGTAAAGGTAGTCATAAGATATTAATAACATTTTGAATCTTGCACGTTTGTTATTGGGGTAAAAAATAGAATGTAGAAATTATTGCTTTCATAGTATTTAACATTTTTAAAGCACTGTTAAAAAAACAATAAATTATTCATATCCTGTATATATGACGTGATTTTCATAAACATTGTAGATTTTAAAAGGTATCCTTATGATCGCTAGTCCATTTGATGATTTTCGTGCTTTGTTTACAAATTTACCTGTTGCTGATGAGTTTTCTATAATTTTGGCAAAAAAACGGCAAAAAAACTTAACAAAAGAGCAAGGAACATTGGGAAAACTAGGAGATATTGCTGTTTGGTACGCGGGGTGGAGAGGTACAGAAAAACCTATAGTAACGCGACCTTTGGTTGCTATTTTTTCTGGAAACCATGGTATTGTAGAGGAGAATATTACACCATTTCCACAATCTATGACACAAAAAATGGTACAAAATTTTGCATCTGGCGGTGCTGCTATCAACCAAATTTGTATCGCTTATGATCTGGGATTAAAAATTTTTGATTTAGCATTGGAATATCCAACAATGAATATTACCAAGGATGCTGCAATGGACGAGAGAAGTGCAGCTGCTACAATGGCATTTGGAATGGAATCCATTGCTGGTGGAACAGATCTTTTATGTATTGGTGAAATGGGAATTGGAAACACAACAATAGCTTCAGCTTTATGTTTAGCATTGTTTGGTGGAGACGTTGAAGAGTGGACAGGACATGATATGGAATCGGAGGGTGATTTTTATCAGCGTAAAATAGCAGCGGTTAAGGCAGCAGTTTCCTTGCATAAGGAGCATTTAAATGATCCTTTTGAGATAATGCGTCGCTTAGGAGGACGTGAAATTGCTGCTATGGTTGGTGCTATTTTGGCGGCAAGAATGGAAAAGATACCCGTTATTTTAGATGGTTTTGTGGCAACAGCAGCGGCAGCGGTCCTTTATAAAATGCATCCAAAAGCTCTTGATCATACTCTCGTTGGACATGTTTCTTCTGAAAAAGTCCATCGTAAACTTTTACAAAAAATTGGCAAAGAACCACTTCTAGATTT
>NZ_JBHIQG010000002.1:7877-12392 GCF_042196425.1 Bartonella sp. AD328YNZD
TGAAAAACGCTTAAACCATTCATGACTATGTGTATTTGTGCGAATAGACACAAAAACAGTGACGTGTGCGTTTACTTTTTCTGGAGAAAGAACAGCAACACGACGTTGAATGACGCCATCTTCTTCAAGTTTTTGAATCCTACGCCAGCAAGGAGTGGTCGAAAGTCCCACTTTTTTAGCAATATCAGCAACAGAAAGTGTCGCATTTTCTTGCAAAAGATGTAAAATTTTTCGGTCAAGACGATCCATATTTCTTCTCAATATCTTAATTTATAAAAATTTACGCACTAAACGACGCAGATATACAATAAGCTCATCGTTAAACCATGGATTTTTCTGTAACCAAGAAGTATTTCGCCATGACGGATGAGGCAAAGGCATAACATTATAGCCTCGAGGTTGAGGAATGGAAAGAATATTTCTCCAATCACCAACAGTTGCAGAAACGGTTTTATGTTTTAATTCTGTAATGTGCCACTTTTGCGCATAACGACCAATGGCAAGAACAAGCTTTATTTGAGGCATTGCCTGAAATATCTTTTCATGCCATATTTCTCGACATTCACATCTTGGTGGTAAATCAGCTTTATTTTTGTCATAACCTGGAAAACAAAATCCCATAGGAACAATAGCGAAGAGAGATTTATTATAAAATTCTTCTTTTGTAACACCCAGCCAATTACGCAATCTTTCGCCCGAACGATCATTAAAAGGGATAGAAGTTTCATGAACACGCAATCCTGGTGCTTGGCCTGCAATTGCAATCGAAGCAGTATCGGATAAATAAACGACAGGGTTTGGTTCATGAGGAAGAGGAGGAAAATAATGGGGTTGTTGGACGCAAACACGACAGGAATAGATCTCTTTTTCAAGTTTGATAATTGGGCTACATTGTTTCATTAGTAAATAAAATTAAAAAATATTTTTCTTATTCTGTGCGAGGATTTGCTTTGCGCCATTCTTTTGGTCGTTGAAAACTTGATGCCCATATTCCTTTCTTTTTCCTTCTCGCTTCTTGCTCTTCTTTGGGGTATTCATAATAATTTACAGCCCAACCATTCTGTACAAGTGTTGCGTTGATATTGCTAACTTGTTTTGTTTTACATGTTGCAAGAATACGGCGATATTTATCTGTTTTTTGCCAGTGACATATAACAGTTTGATTTTTTAATAATTGTTCTAAATATTTCTTTGCCTCAAGCCCACAAGGGTAGCGTGCTTCCTTTTTTCCACAAAATTGGTGGAGTTCAGGAGCATCAATTCCAGCTAGTCGAATCTTAATTGAAGAAATCATAATGGTATCGCCATCAATGATTAAAGCATTTCCTTTAACAGAGTTTTGAGAAGAAAATTTTTCTTTTTGAGGCAACTGCTGAGTTTTCTTAAAGTAAGTTGACATAATGATAAGAATGCTGGCAGCGACAAAAATACTGAAACCGATAACTTTTAGATTAAAGATTCTTAGATTAAAATGAGAAAAAGATTTTTTCATGAAATAAAGAAACTGCTAACATTACTATAACTCTATTTTAGTATTGTTTATAATTCATCCGAGAAGCTTTATTCATATGACGAAACAATGTCTCGTTTTAATGACAAAATTTTCGTTAGATATCACAATAATCAAATACTCATGCAGAATATATGTAAGCAACTTAAATAATAAATCAACTTAATCCAAATCCGTACAAAACGTACAAAGTTTAAAGTAAACTTTTTAAACTTAAGGAAATAAAAAAACACCCCTCAAAAAATAACTTTGAAGAGCAATACTCCCACATTTCTTTTGGAGTATAAAATCTATCAATTCAATAATAATTTTATTTATTTAATTTTTGTTTCTTTAAATTCAACGTGCTTTTTTACAACTGGATCATATTTACGCTTGCTCATTTTATCTGTCATTGTGCGGCTGTTTTTCTTTGTTACATAGAAAAAACCAGTATCTGCAGTTGATAAAAGCTTGATCTTAATGGTTGCTGCTTTAGCCATAATGTAAATACCCTATTTATACTGAAAAAATATTATTGCTTTCAAAACTTATTTCCGACATCATCAGATTTTCCGGCAACACTACGGATGTTCTCAAAAAAGTCAAGAGCTGATTAATTTTCTCATCAGTTGGATAAATACCAAAATGACATATAAACCGAAAAAAACAGCCATAGCTATTGAAAAACCAAAAGGATTAAAAATATCCATGGATTTTCCAATAAAGGTTGGCCCGATGAGCATACCAATTCCATAGCAAAAAATAAAGGCAGAATTAGCAGCAGCAAGTTCTTGGCCCTTAAGACGTGCTCCTAGATGTGCCAGAGCAATTGTATAAAGGCTTGCTGATACACCACCAAGAAGGAACAGATCAAGCATTAGAACCCATGGATATTGAGTGATCCATGGTACCATAAAAGTTCCCACAAGACCTAGGATAGCACAACTTATTAGGGGATAACGTCGATCTTTGGCATAGTCGCTTATAATGCTGATAGGAATTAAGAGCAAAACATTCCCAAGTGCAAGCGTTGCCATAAAGTGTGCTGCTTCATGCTCATTATAGCCAATGGATAAAGTAAAGGGTGTTATAAGAGTTAATGCGCCCATTTGAATAGCACCGTAAACAAACACTGCCATCATGGCACTTGGAACATAAAAAAGATAACGAAAAAATGGCGTATATTGGCTTTTTTGAAATTCTGGACTTAATTTCCAAGCCGCAAGAATTGGGATAACAGCAAGTATAATAAGGCTATAGCCAACAGCAAAAGGAATAAAGCCTTGTGTTCCCACTTTTGCTAGCAACGTTGGACCTACCGCAAACCCTAATCCTAAAACAATAGCATAAATGGAAAGAACCAAGCTACGTTTTTTAGGGGGAGCACAACTGTTGATCCAAAACTCTGACAGGATAAACATAACTGTCATAGTGAAATGTAATATAAACCTTAAAATGAACCAAACCCATAAGGGGTCGAAAAAATAGAATCCTAAAAAACTTAAAGATCCTATAGCCATCATAAGCAATATTGTTTGAGAAATTCCTAAGCATAAGGCGATTCGAGACGTAAAAATAGCTGCAATAATTGTGGCGATTCCACCAACAGTTCCACTATAGCCGATTGTACTGTTGGAAAGTCCTTTTTCTGCCATAAGAAAAGAGACAAGTTGTGTTCCCATTCCCAATGCTGTTCCAACGGTACCAATGGTTGCAATAGCTGCAATAATGGCACGCAAAGAATTATTTTGAGAGTCAAAAGCTTTTTTTTTCATAAGAATGACTTAAGATACTTTTGTTTATTCGAATAATAAAAAGGTGTGCTGAAATGAAAAAAGCTCAAGCTCTCTTTTGCAGATTTTCTCACCTATTAAGTATAAAAAACCTGCAAGATTTTTATAAAATTACTATATTTATAAAATAAATCACATACCTTTATATACTAAATAAAACATAAAAATAATATAAATACTACATATTATAGGTCTTTTCTTAGCTTTAAGTCATTATTATTTATATGCTTTTAAAGAGAGAAACAAGAGGTTTAATTATTTTTAATAAAGATTTTTAGAATTTAAAATAAAAAATAATACAACGAAAATTATAAAAATGTTTTTTACTTTTTATTTTTAATTAATTTTTTCTTTTCCCATAAAAAGTATATTTTTGTTTTTTTAATTTGTTTTTATGGTAGGATGTTGGTGAAAATTTTATTGGACGAGGTTTTGTTAAGAGTTCAAAGCATAAAGCGCCAGCAAAAGGTTGTACCGTTATAAGTTTTACTTCTACAACATCACTGAGTTGATAGCCTTTATGGCTACGCTGTCCTACAAGAACATGTTGTGCTTCATCAAAATGATAATAATCATTTTTAAGTGTAGAAATATGGACAAAACCATCTGTATTGAGTTTATCAAGTGAGATAAAAAGACCTGCTTTTATAACTCCGGAAATGCGACCTGTAAAAATACGACCGATTTTATTCGTTAAATAGTGAGCAACAAGCCGATCAATCGTTTCTCTTTCAGCTACCATCGCACGGCGCTCATATAAAGAAATTTGCGTAGCAATTTCTGCAAGATTTTGTTCTTGTGTCTCTGTTAATTGATCATTTCCTAATTTGAGAGCTTTAATGAGTGCTCGATGAATAATGAGATCAGCATAACGACGGATTGGTGATGTAAAATGTGTATAGTTCTGCAAGTTCAAACCAAAATGGCCACTATTTTTAGGGTTGTACTCTGCTTGTGATTGTGAACGCAAAATAACTTGATTGACTAGTTCTTGTTGTTGAGTATGAGCGACCTTTTCTAAAATTCTATTAAGGCGCGCTGAGGTAAGTTCGCTTCCGCGGGAAAGTGGTATCCCCAAACTTTGAAGAAAGCTCCGAAGTATTTCTTGCTTGGCAAGAGAGGGTTTCTCATGAATACGGTAGATGAGGGGCTGATGATGTTCTTTTAAGGTTTCAGAAGCTGCAATATTTGCTTGTATCATAAACTCTTCAATCAAACGATGTGCTTCTA
>NZ_JBHIQG010000002.1:12492-35554 GCF_042196425.1 Bartonella sp. AD328YNZD
GCTCTTACCCGCATCATAATACGATGAAAACTATGTTTTCGTTTATTACCGTTTGCATCAAAAATCATACGAACTGCTAAAGCTGGCCGTTCTTTTCCTTCACGTAGAGAACATAAATCATGAGAAAGGCGTTCAGGCAGCATTGGCACAACAGTATCGGGAAAATAAACAGAATTTCCGCGTTTCAATGCTTCTTTATCTAAAGCACTTCCTGTTTTGATATAGTAAGAAACATCTGCGATGGCTACAATAATAATCCAACCATCATTGTTTGCTGGATCCTTATCCTTGGTTGCATAAACTGCATCATCATGGTCTTTTGCATCTGGTGGATCAATTGTAATAAAGGGTAATTGTCGCCAATCTTCACGATTATCCATATTGGCAGCTTTGATATGTTTGGCTTGCTCAAGAACACTTTCAGGAAAAATATAAGGAATTCCTTTCGAAAGAAGCGCTATCATTGAGAGTGTTTTCTCACTCTTAATGTGCCCTAAAACATTCTTTATTTTTGCGCTCTTTAATCCGTAACCAGTATTTTTTTTTATTTCGACTTCAACGAGATCACCCGTTTCAATCTTCATTTCTGGAGACATTTCAACAATAAGTTCATTGGTTTTGCGGTCTATAGGATCAAGGCGCCATTGATTATTTTCCAATTTTCGTACAATAGCAAATGCGCTTTTGGGAGATACATCAATTTTACGAATAATTCGTCCCGTATAAGGATGGCTTGAGCTTTCAGAATTTTTATTTCGAAAAACTTTTACAAGAATATGATCTCCAACACCAATATTACTTCCTTTTATGTGATGAAAAGAGTGTATTTCAATATTGGGCTTTGGAGAATCTTCCCATTCAAGAGGTTGTGCAATAAAACTTCCATCTTTATCACGTCCGCTAATTTTTACTAAAGTAACAGGAGGTAATTTTCCTTTGTTTATTGCTCTTTTGCGGTGTTTAGATATAAGATTTTGATCCTTCAACTCACGTAACATATCTCTAAGCAAAATACGAGAATCACCTTTTAAGTTAAAAGCTTTGGCGATTTCTCGTTTACTTGAGTGGTTAGGATTCTCAATTATAAAGGAAAGAATTGCTTCCTTATTGGGAAAAGTTTTCCCCTTGAATGAAGAGAGATATTTTATGTTTTTTTCACCTTTAGCCAAAATTTATATCTCTTTTATTTTTGCTTTTGTTTTAGAAGAAGCTCTTTTTGAAGTTGTTTTTTTACTCGATGCTTTAGCCGATATAAGTTCTAGTGCCTCTGGAAGTGTTACACTAATGGGATCTTTATCTTTTGGCAATGTTGCATTAACTTTACCCCAATTGACATAAGGACCATAACGCCCGTTGCGCACGGTAATGGTTCCTCCTTCGGGATGCTCTCCTAATGTTGCCAATGCTTCAGGTGTTGTTCTGCTTTGCCTGGTTTTGTTTTCTTGTTGTTCTGCTAATACTGTAACAGCGCGATTGATACCAATATCAAAAACTTCATCTGCATGAAGAAGGCGCGCAGATTTTCCGTTATGGCTAAGATAGGGACCATATCGTCCAATCGTAGCCGTGATTGTTTTTCCGGTTTCAGGATGAATGCCAATTTCACGGGGAAGGGATAGTAAAGCCAAGGCTTTATCAAGGGTTACATTTTCTGCCTGCCATTCTTTTGGTAGTCCTGCACGCTTAACTTCTTTGCTTTCACCAAGTTGAATATAGGGACCAAAGCGGCCATTACGAAGAGAAATCTCTTTTCCTGTTTCAGGATCAATACCAAGTATAACAGGTTCATCATTGCGTATAGCTTCATTCTCTTCTCCAGTATCTGTACCAAGTTGGCGTGTGTATTTACATTCGGGATAATTGGAACAGCCAACAAAAGCACCATAACGCCCAAGTTTTAATGATAATTGACCATTTTTACAAAGAGGACAGGAACGTACATCACTTCCATCTTCGCGTTCAGGAAAAGCGAGAGGTGCTAATGTTACATTTAAAGCATCAAGAACATTAGTTATACGGAGTTCTTGGATATTGATAATAGATGCATTAAATCCATCCCAAAAATCTCGCAATACGTCTTTCCAAGAAAGTTTGCCATCAGAGATAAGATCCAGCTTTTCTTCAAGATCTGCTGTGAAACCATATTCTACATAGCGATTAAAAAAATTTTCAAGAAAGGCTGTAACAATACGTCCCTTAGCATCGGGAATAAGCTTTCGTTTATCAATGACAATATATCCACGGTCACACAATGTCGCCAATGTGGATGCATAAGTTGAAGGACGACCAATTCCTAACTCCTCAAGCTTTTTAATTAATGAAGCTTCAGAATAACGAGAAGGGGGCTCTGTGGTATGTTGTATAGATTCAACTTTTTCTTTTGTCAGTGCTTCACCAGTGTTTATTTGTGGTAAACGTGTTGATTCATTTTCTTCATTATTTTCTTCGTCTCGTTGATCCGTGTAGACGGAAATAAAGCCATCAAAGCGAATAACAGATCCTGTTGCTCGTAGATTTGCATGGTTTTCTCCTTGTAGTGCTTCAATTTCAACAGTTGTACGTTCAATTTCAGCAGAGCGCATTTGGCTGGCAATAGCACGCTTCCATATTAGCTCATAGAGCTTTGCTTGATCGCTATCGAGAAAATTACGGACTTGACTAGGATTGCGTTGAAAATCTGTTGGACGGATCGCTTCGTGTGCTTCCTGTGCATTTTTTGCCTTTGTTGAATAAAAACGTGGCTTTTCAGGAATATAGTCTTTTCCGAAAGTTTCATGAATAACTTTTCTTGCTGAATCAATAGCCTCAGGTGCTATTTGCACACCATCGGTACGCATATAAGTAATAAGCCCTGCCGTTTCACCGTTAATTTCAATGCCTTCATAAAGTTTTTGGGCAATTTGCATAGTGCGAGAAGCTGAAAATCCTAATTTTGAAGAAGCTGCTTGTTGTAGTGTGGAGGTTGTAAATGGAGGAAAAGGATTTCTCTTTGTAGGTTTTGCTTCAACACTGAGTGTATGGTATTGGGCTTGCTCCAACATAAAGCGAATTTGGTCTGCTTGTTCTTGAGATTGAATATCAAGCTTGCCTATTTTTCTTTGATTAAACATTGTCAATCTTGCTTGGAAACCATCATTTCGGATGGTTTTTAACTGTGTTGTAATGGACCAATAATCTTCTTTGATAAAATGTTCTATTTCTGATTCACGATCACAAATAATACGCAAAGCAACCGATTGAACGCGTCCTGCTGAACGCGCACCAGGAAGTTTACGCCATAAAACAGGTGAAAGTGTAAAACCAACGAGATAATCAAGAGCACGACGCGCAAGATAAGCATCTACAAGCGATGTATCAATATCACGTGGATTGTTCATAGCATCAAGCACAGACTTTTTGGTGATGGCATTGAAGACAACTCTTTTAATAGGTTTATCTTTTAAAACTTTTTTTTGACGGAGAACATCCAGAATATGCCATGAAATAGCTTCCCCTTCACGATCAGGGTCTGTTGCTAATATAAGGCTATCGGCTTCTTTAACGGCTTTTGCTATTTCATTTAAACGTTTAGCGGCAGCAGAATCTATATCCCATTTCATAGAAAAATCTTGATCCGGTAAAACAGAACCATCTTTTGCAGGCAAATCACGAACATGTCCAAATGATGCGACAACTTTGTATTGAGACCCAAGATATTTATTAATTGTTTTTGCTTTTGCTGGAGATTCAACGATAACGATATTCATAATTTTATCCAAATATTGAAATAAAAATTTTTTTATAAACGCCTTTCACGCGAATAGCTAATGCCAATTGCTTAAGAGCACATAAAAAAATATTAGCCATATAAAAAACATGAATATTGTACAACTTATGATTGTCATTATTAGAGTACACCCTATATAGAATTACACGATTTATTTTCCACTGTTATTACAAAAACATACGGCGAAATACTAAGATAACGTCTATTGAGAGGTAGGAGGGGAAATGCTCAAGGATAGAGGATTATGTTTATAAATCATTTAAAAGTTATCCAATATATTACAGACATGTCAAAGCAAATGAATCAGATGGCGCGTCAGGCGCACAGTCCGCTTTTAGCATTGCTTTTGGATATGGTTGCCAAAGAAGGGCAAAGCATTATTAATAGTGCTGAGGCTCTTGGGGAAGATCAAGATTCGACAATGACACACAACCACCAGAGTGTCGAATAAGCTTTCCAGCAAGGTCGAGTTCTACCAACAAGAGGTAGAGAGCTGGGAGTGAAACACCTGAGTGGATACTGAGTGTGTCTAAATCGATTGGCGTTGTTGAAAGAGCGGAGAGAACTGCTGCGCGTGCTGCATCATCATCTGCTAAAGAGAGGCTGTTGTTTTTTTTATCTGCTAAATTAAAATTCTCCTTTTCAAGTTGTAAAGAGGATGGTTCCTCAAAAAAATTGAGTTGGGAATTTGGAAGCGGTGAAATTAATGGCGTAAGTGTTTCTATGATGTCAGAAGGATGTGTGGTGAGTAGAGCTCCGTCTTTGATAAGATTGTTGGTACCAACAGATCTTGGATCAAGTGGAGAACCGGGAATGGCAAAAATTAACCGTCCCATTTCAGCTGCTTGACGTGCGGTAATTAAGGACCCTGAGCGCAGAGCTGCCTCTACAACCAAGAGACCAAGTGACAAAGCTGCAATAATACGGTTTCTTCTTGGAAAATCGATAGCACGCGGCTGCCAAGAAATGGGCATTTCGCTGATGATGGCTCCACCGTTGGCAATAATATCTTCATGCAACTTTTTATTTTCAGGAGGATAGATATGATCAATTCCTCCAGCCATGACTGCAACAGTTCCTGTTTTTAAACTTGCTTGATGCGCAACACTATCAATTCCACGAGCAAGCCCAGAAATTGTTACAAAGTCTGCTTCTCCGAGAAAACGCGCAAATTGAGCCGTAAGCTTTTTTCCCGCAGCTGAAGCATTTCGAGAACCTATAATTCCAATAGAAGTTTTTTGAAAAATTGCAACATTACCTTTGATAGCAATAAGCGGCGGAGGAGCTTCTGTAACCTTAAGAAAAGCTGGATAATCTGGTTCTCCTATACCGATAAACCGGACATCTAATCTTTCAGCTTCTTGCATTTCTTTTTCTGCATCTTCTAAGCTTGCTATTTTAATAGATACAGAACCACCACCTTTTCTACTAAGCTCTGACAGCGCTGCCAGAGCATTTTCTGCTGTTTTATAATGATCAATGAGATTGCGAAAACTAACAGCTCCAATATTTTCACTGCGCAATAACCGTAACCAGCTTAGACGTTGACGATCAGTAAGCAGGATTCCTTTATTTATCTCCGTTTTTCGTACCAATCTTATTTTCTTCCCCAATTAATAATCTACCGATATTTGCATAATGTTTTATGAAAACAAATATGCTCATCATAATCAGCATACAACAGAAATAAGAAGCGGAAAAATAAAAAACAAATACCGGTGTGATCGTAACAGCAATAAGCGCAGATAATGAAGAATAACGCATGAGAAGAAAAATCGCACTCCATACAATAATAAAAATAATTGCTGCAGGCCAATAGATTCCTAAGCACACCCCTAGATAGGTAGCAACACCTTTGCCGCCTTTAAATTTAAGCCATACGGGGAAAAGATGTCCTAAGAAAACAAAAAAGCCTGCTAGAGAAATAAGAATACTATTGTCTAGCGGATCACTAAAAAATTTTGTAACGAAAACAACGATAGTTCCTTTTAACATATCACAAAGAAGTGTTAGAGCAGCAAGCTTTTTATTTCCTGTTCGTAAAACATTTGTTGCTCCAATATTGCCGGAACCGATTGTTCTTATATCACCAAATTTGAACAATTTCGTAAAAAGAAGCCCAAATGGAATCGAGCCAATGAGATAAGATATGAGGAAAATAAACCATGGAGTGAACTGAAAAAATATTTCTGCTTCATTCATTAAGAATCTCATTAAGTTTGTTGATCAAGTTTAAAAACGTTTTTCCCTTTCACAAAAGTCTGGAGCACGCGTCCTTGAAAACGTGCATTCTCAAAAGGGGTATTTTTTGAATGTGAATAGAGCTTCTCTTTTGAAACAACCCATGGTTCTTCAAGATCAACCACAATAAGGTCTGCATGAGTACCTTTTTTGAGTGTTCCTGCATTGAGTCCAAAGAGCTTTGCAGGCGCCGTTGACAAAAGTTCCGTTATCCGTAGAAGAGATAAGCTCTCATCATGATAGAGGCGTAAAGCTGCGCTCAATAAGGTCTCCATACCAATAGCGCCAACTGCCGCGTCATTAAATGGTAAATGTTTTTTGTCAATACTCTGAGGATCATGAGAAGAGACAACAACATCTATAGTCCCATCCTTTATTGCTTCAATCATTGCTATACGGTCTTCTTCTGTACGCAATGGGGGCATTAAGCGAAAAGAGGTGCGATATTCACCAATGTCATTTTCATTGAAAGATAAATGATTAATAGATACACCCGCTGAAATTTTCTCACTGCGTTTTTTACCTAAACGAAGTGCATCAGCAGAGAGTGCTGTCGATATTTGAGCAGCATGATAGCGTGTTTGCGTTAATACTGCTAATCGCAGATCTCTTTCAAGTGGGATAACTTCTGCTTCGCGTGGGATGCCAGAAAGACCAAGCCAACTGGCAAGCAGTCCTTCATTCATCACACCTTGCCCTGTAAGATCTTTATCTTGCGTTTCATGCATCAATGGAACATCAAAATCGCGTGCATAACTCATTGCCCGTCGCATAACAGATGAATTTTGAAGTGTTTTTTTTCCTTCACTAAAAGCAACAGCCCCTGCATCCTTGAGCAAACCAAATTCAGTTATTTCTTGTCCATTGAAACCTTGTGTGATGGCAGCAACAGGATAAATATTGACCGATGACATTTCCTGTGCTGTATGCGTAATAAATTTAATCAGAGCAATATTATCAATGACTGGGTGCGTGTCTGGCATCATCAAAAAGGAAGTAATACCACCTGCTGCGGCCGCTTGACTTGCTGATGCAATTGTTTCACAATGTTCATTCCCTAATTCTCCAACAAAAACGCGCGCATCAACAAGTCCAGGGAGAATTGCTTTGTTTTGTGCGTTAATAACTTCTGCTTCTTCAGGAAATCCTTGATTCAGAGCCTCTTTTCCAGCGGCTATAATTCGTCCATTTTCAATAATAACTGTACCAATTTCATCGATTGCGCGCGAAGGATCAATAATACGAGCATTTTGAAAAACAACTGGTTTTATCATTTTTTTTCTCCACTGATCTTTGCGCGTGAATCTAATAGAGCCTCCATGACAGCCATACGCACTGCAATTCCCATTTCTACTTGTGTATGAATCATACTTTGTGGTCCATCTGCTATATCGGATGCAATCTCCACACCACGGTTTATTGGTCCAGGGTGCAGAATAATAGAATCATTTTTGGCATAGGCTAAATTTTCTTTATGTAAGCCAAAATAATGGAAATATTCACGCGTAGAAGGAATAAAAGATCCTGTCATCCGTTCATGCTGTAAGCGCAACATCATGATAACGTCAGCATTTTTAAGACCTTCTTTCATCGTGTTAAAAACCTCAACACTCATATGAGCGATTTCTGCGGGTAAGAGTGTTGAAGGAGCAACAGCACGAACACGAGCACCCAAAGCATTGAGACACAGGATATTGGAACGGGCAACACGTGAGTGTAAGATATCTCCGCAAATCGCAACAGTTAATCCTTCAATACGACCTTTTGTCCTTTTAATGGTTAGAGCATCTAATAAAGCTTGGGTTGGATGTTCATGAGCACCATCACCTGCATTAATAACACAACAATCAACTTTTTGTGCTAATAAAGCTGCCGCTCCTGCACTGTTATGGCGAAAAACCAGTATATCTGGCTTCATCGCATTGAGAGTTATAGCTGTATCAAGTAATGTTTCTCCTTTTTTTACAGATGAGTTGCCGATCGCAAGACTCATCACGTGTGCACCTAGCCTTTTACCCGCTAATTCAAAAGAAGATTGTGTTCGCGTAGAGGCTTCAAAAAAGAGATTAATTTGAGTCCGTCCATGCAAAGTAGATTTTATTTTATCAATTTTGTTAGAAAGGATAACATTTGCTTCTGCACGATCAAGCAATGTATTAAGATCTTGTACACTTAGATCTTTAATAGCTAAAAGATGTTGATGAGGGAAAAGTGGAAAAAAATTATCTTGCATCATAGCATTCTTCTTTATCTCTCTCTAAACAGGTTAAACAAGCATTTGTTTGAATATGATAAATGTTTCTTAACTCTAAAAAGACAAATAGTCTATGATATGAATGATTTGAATGTAGGAATATACCTATGAGTGCTGTATCTGCGCAAAATACTCGTCGAAAAAATACATTTCTTAGCGATACGCTTATGTTTCGTATTGCTTCTACTTTGCCTAAGTTTTTGTTAGCAAGTTTTGAAGAAATAGGGGATTTTGCCGCGAGTCGAGAAGCATGGAAACTTTCTTGCTTAGCGAATCATTATAAGCCTTTACTATGCTATAATGATGAATGGGGGCAACCAACAGAAAGATTAGAGATCCATTCTTCCTATCAAGCTCTTCAACAATATTCTAGACAAGCAGGTTTGGTTACCTCGCTTTGGGAAAATACGAGCTCAGAAAATGGAGTACGCTATCAAGCGCGTGCGATTCGTTTAGCTTTATCTGCTGGTTTAGAAACAGGACATTTGAATGAAGTTATCATAACGAGTGCAGCTATTGCTGTTTTAATTAGTGATATTGAGCTCTTCAAAAAATGGCAACATGTCCTTTTATCACGCCAATATGATTCCTCATCAAAGCCTATTCATAATAAAAAGGCTGCTTCTCTAACTTGTGCATTTGACGATATTGAAAAATACGCTTTCAATTTTCCAAGTGTTAAGAAAATTTCTTTCGATGAAAGTATGGAACGTGATCTATATCGTTTAAATGTTGTAAAAACCAACGTTATTAATCCTACCGCTGACGGATATCTTGTTAGTGCAGATTTAGATGGTCATTTAAGTTGTTTTTTTATTCCACGCATACAAGAAAATGGCGCATTAAATGGATCTATATCGATTCGTCATTTAATTCAGCGTTCTGGAGAACTTTTAACACCAGAGGGGGTTGTCGACTTCCAAGGCAGTTATGGCTGGCTTTTGGGAAATGCTGGAGAAGGGCTTAAAGTTATTAAAGATATCGAGACGATGATGCGTTTCGATCAATCTGTCATATCGGCAGGTGTTTTACGAGCGGCTCTTCAATTTGGTATGGATTTTTTCCGGAAAAAAATGCCCAATCAGCCTTTACCTCCACTGACAGAACGTATTTTTGCAGATATTGCATTAGATATAGCTGCCTCACAAGCATTGGTTTTGCGTTTAGCAAGAGCATTTGACAATGCAGCAAATGACCGTTCTGAAGCAGCTTTTGCCCGCATTATGACACCTATTATTGCTTATCATGTAAGTCAATTGGTTGTGCCTATTATTGGTGAAATTATTGCACAACTTGGTATTGAAAGTTTTATAGAGAATAATCCATTATCACAAATGTTGCATAATGGGCCTGCGCGAATTGTGAGAAATAGTTCTGCTAATCAATTGGTAAAGGATGCCATTCTTATTGGTGAAAAAGCACCGGGATTGTTTCAGAAATTGTTGGAAAAAATTGCTCTTGATATTGGACCAGCGGGACCCCGAGCAATTGAAATTATTAAATCAGCAGGTGATATGGCATCAGCAAATGAAGGTGCAGGAAGATTTTTTGTTGAACAAGTAGCTTATGCAGCAGCAGCAGCAGCATTACGTTCTACGGACATAGAACATGTTGCGAATGCCTATATGGAAAGCCGCCTTGGGGGACAATGGAGATCTTCTTACGGGATGCTCATTGCGCGATATAATGCAGGGCATTTGCTCAATGTCCTCTATCCTTCCATATGATGAAAGTTTTGAATTCTATTGAGAGCACCTTGCAATATAAAAGCGGCGGCAGCCGAATCAATACGGCTTACTCTTTTAGCGCGCGATACATTCATTTCTAAAAGAGACCGTTCTGCAGCAATTGTTGATAAACGTTCGTCCCAAAAAACAAATGGAATTTTTGTATAAGCTTTCATATTGCTCACAAAAGCTCTGGTTGCTTGAACACGAGAGCCACTGCTTCCATTCATGTTAAGAGGTAAACCAATGATAATAACACCTACATTTTCACGGTCAAAAATTTTAATAAGTGTGTAAGCATCTTCTGTAAATTTTTTTCGCTGTAATACAGGACGCGGATTTGAGACAATCAACCCCCTATCAGAAATCGCAATTCCGATCGTTTTTGTCCCTAAATCTAAGCCTGCTATCGTTTGTCTAGGCAAAAGATGTGTTATAACTTCATCTATATTAATAACAGTCATAAAGGTATAATACGTTTTTTAATGTTTCAGATCTATAGTTATATTCTTTATTCATGTTATCTAATATTCTTGCACTTACAAGTGCAGCCTTGTATAGCCAGAATAAAGATCAATAAATAAACAAAAAAGCAGAAAGGCGTAAAGAGTATGTCTGTTGATCAAGAGACAGTCAAGCGGATAGCACATTTAGCAAGGATTGCTCTCCACGATGATGAGATAGAACCTGTGACAAAAAAATTCAATGCTATTTTAGGTTTTGTAGAGCAATTGAATGAAGTTGATGTCAGTGGAGTTGAGCCATTAACTTCTGTGATGCCGATGACTCTACGAATGCGTGAAGATAGTGTTACAGATGGCGATAAAGCAGCAGATATTGTAGCCAATGCCCCTGTTACAGAAGAAAATTTTTTTCTTGTCTCAAAAATTGTTGAGTAACTTTTTATATTTTTGAAATTTGAGAACCAATATGACTGATTTAACAACTCTCACAATTGCGCAAGCTCGTGATGCTTTAATAAAGAAAAATCTCAAAGCAACAGAATTAACGGAAGCTTATTTACAAGCAATAGAATCAGCTAATCCAATTTTGAATGCTTATGTAACAATAACAGCAGAACAGGCAATGAAAATGGCTGCTGAATCAGACAGTCGCTTAGCGAGAGGGCAGGAAGGGCTTTTGGAAGGAATTCCCTTGGGGATTAAAGATCTTTTTGCAACCTATGGTGTTCATACTCAAGCCTGTTCAAATATCCTTGATGGTTTTAAACCGCACTATGAATCAACTGTCACGGCTAATTTATGGCAAGATGGTGCTGTGATGTTAGGAAAACTTAATATGGATGAGTTTGCTATGGGCTCATCCAACGAGACATCATATTATGGTCCCGTTATTAATCCATGGAGAAAAAAAGGCTCGAATGAAAAACTCGTACCAGGTGGTTCTTCAGGTGGTTCTGCGGCCGCTGTTGCGGCACAAATTTGTGCTGGTGCAACAGCAACCGATACAGGTGGCTCAATACGTCAACCCGCAGCTTTTACTGGAACTGTAGGAATAAAGCCAACTTATGGACGTTGTTCGCGATGGGGCGTTGTTGCGTTTGCTTCATCTCTTGATCAAGCTGGACCTGTTGCTAGAGATGTTCGTGATTGTGCTATTTTACTAAGATCAATGGCCTCTTTTGATGAAAAAGATTCTACTTCCGTCAATTTACCAGTTCCTGATTATGAAAGTTATCTTGGTCAATCAATCAAAGGAATGAAAATCGGTATTCCAAAAGAATATCATGTAGATGGAATGTCTCCAGAAATTATTGAGCTTTGGCAAAAAGGAATAAATTGGTTAAAAGAAGCAGGTGCTGAGATTAAAGATATTTCTTTGCCCCATACAAAATATGCTCTACCTTCTTATTACATTATCGCTCCTGCAGAAGCCTCTTCTAATTTAGCGCGTTATGATGGTGTGCGTTTTGGTTTGCGCATGCCTGGAAAAGACATCATTGAGATGTATGAAAATACGCGTTCTGTTGGTTTTGGAGATGAAGTCAAACGGCGCATTCTGGTTGGAACTTATGTTCTTTCATCTGGGTATTATGATGCCTGTTATTTAAGAGCTCAAAAAGTAAGAACACTCGTAAAGCGTGATTTTGACCAATGTTTTGCTTCAGGCATTGATGCTATTTTGACACCAGCAACACCAACACCTGCTTTTGGTATTGCTGATGAAAAAATAAAAAATGATGCTGTCGCAATGTATCTTAATGATATTTTTACGGTACCAGTTAATATGGCTGGTTTACCAGGAATTTCTGTTCCTGCTGGTCTGTCATCAAATGGTTTACCGTTAGGACTGCAATTGATTGGTAAACCTTTTTCTGAGGAAGTTATTTTTCAGATAGCGCACATTATTGAACAAGCAGCAGGAGTATACTGTGCAGAAAAATGGTGGATATCATAGTTAAGCACAAAAAAGCATTTCTCATTAAATAGAGAGATGCTTTTTTAAAAGGAGGAGGGGAGAACTTTATTTTCTTAATTTGTAGCCTTTATCCACCAAGATAGGCTTCTTTAACACGTGGATCAGAAAGCATAGCTTTACCTTCACCGTGAAATAAAATATGCCCTACCTCTAAAATATAAGCATAGTCAGCTATGGAAAGTGCAGCAAATGCATTTTGCTCAATAAGAAGAACAGTTTTTCCCATATCATTAATTTTTCGGATAATTGAAAAAATCTCCCGAACGAGAAGGGGCGCTAATCCCAACGACGGTTCATCTAATATGACCATATCAGGATTGCTCATGAGTGCGCGGCCTACAGCAACCATTTGTTGTTCCCCACCTGACATTGTTCCTCCCAACTGTTTTGATCTTTCACGTAGGCGCGGAAAAAGATCAAATATCCATTCAATATCACGAGAAATTCCCTGTTTATCATGACGGATATAAGCACCTAGATGGAGATTCTCTAAAACAGTGAGATGAGGCATAATACGACGCCCTTCAGGACTGAGAGCAATCCCTAAACGCAAAATCTCTTCTGGTGACTTTTTAATAATTGATTTGCCATTATAGGTAATTTCCCCATACACAGAGCGATTAAGTCCTGTAATAGAACGTACAATACTGCTTTTTCCTGCACCATTGGCGCCAATTAAAGTGACAATACTTCCTTTTTTTATGGACATAGAAAGATCTTGGACAGCTTTAATGGCACCATAATGAACGTGAAGATTTTTTATTTTAAGAATATCCATACACATCTCCGCCAAGATAAGCTTCAATAACTTTAGGGTTATTACGAATTTCATCTGGTGTACCATTGGCAATGCAACAGCCATGTTCCATGACTAAAATATGTTGGCAAAGTCCCATAACCACTTTCATATCATGCTCGATAAGAAGAATTGTAAGATCAAAGTCTTTTTGCACTTTTGTTATAAATTCTTTAAGATCTTCGCTTTCTTGTGGATTCATGCCAGCAACAGGTTCATCAAGAAGAAGCAATTTGGGCTTTGTGGCTAACGCACGTGCAATTTCTAGACGTCGCTGCACACCATAAGGTAAAGCTGTTGCCGATTGATTGGCAAGGTGATCAAGTTGTAGCCGTTCAAGAAGCTCCATGGAGTTTTTATAAATTTCTTTTTTTTCTTTCATTGCTTTTGAAAAAAATAGAGCTGAAGAAAACCAAGGATATTTTTGTCGAACATGCGCCCCCACCATAACATTTTGCAAAACCGTTAACCCTGAAAAAAGACGAATATTTTGAAATGTTCGGGCGATATGGCGTCTGCAGATAATATAAGGAGGTGCTCCAGAAATTTTTTGCTCATCAAAAAGAATGATACCGCTCGTAGGGGCATAAAATCCCGAAATCATATTGAAAACTGTTGTTTTTCCAGCACCATTGGGACCAATTAATCCAGTAATACTTCCTCGTTTAATTGCCATATTAATATTATTTACAGCAACTAATCCGCCAAAACGCATGACGATCTCGTTGAGTGAAAGGATGGTGTCGTTCATAGATTTCCCTCAGTATTAGAAAGTTTTTTGCGTATCAGAAAGCTATAAATTCCATTCCATGAGAATTCACGTTGTCCCATCAAGCCTTTTCTCCAAAACAAGATAATTACCAGCAATAAAAGAGAAAAAACAACCATACGAAGTCCTGGTGTTTCTGGAATATGTATAAAACCTAAGTCAAATGGACTTTCAATAATACGAAGCCATTCAAGCATAACTGTAATAACAATGCTACCAATAATACTCCCTGTAATTGAACCCAAACCACCAGCAACAACAATCATCAAAATATTAAAAGTGAGAAGAAAATTAAACATTTTGGGATCAATGGTTGAAATAAGAGCAGCCATTAATGCTCCACCTATACCTGCAAAAAACGCTCCAACAGTAAAAGAAAAACTACGGTAGAAAAAAGCGTTAATTCCCATAGTTTTCGCAGCTATTTCATCATCACGAATAGCACGTAATACATTACCAGTATTGCTTCGCAGTAAGAGAACAATAAAGAGAACTGTGAATGCTAGCCAACCATAGTTCCACCATAATGTTGCATTTTGAGGTATTCCTTTGATTCCTAAAGAGCCATTTGTGAGCGATGTTGCATTTGTAATGACAATGCGGATAATTTCTGCAAAACCCAATGTTGCAATTCCAAGATAATCACCACCAAGACGCAATATTGGCAAAGCAATCAATAAACCTACAACTGCGGCACACAAACCACTTACAACAACAGCAATGAAAAAAGGTAATTGCAGATGATACAATGGTTCAGCGATAGGCTCAAGAATCCACATCATCTCTTTTTGTTCAGGAGAAAGCAGTAAAATTGCGCAGACATAAGCACCAATAGCCATAAAGCCAGCATGTCCAAGAGAAAACATACCTGTAAAACCATAAATCAAATTAAGCGAAATTGCCAGTATCGCATTAATAGCAATCAGATTTATGATACGAAGCGTATAGTCATTAAAATGGCTATCAGCATAAAATAAAAAACCTATGAGAACTAAAACACTTATACACGATAAAATAGTTGTCACTGACTTTGCCATTAGATTTTCTCCTGACTTTTTTTACCCATTAATCCTGTGGGCAATATCAATAAAATCAGAATCAATAAAATGAAAGCGAAGGCATCTCGATATCCAGATAGCGCGGGGAAAAATGCGATAATCATAATTTCAATAAACCCTAATAACAATCCTCCCAACATTGCTCCTGGTATCGAACCAATCCCTCCGATAACAGCAGCGATAAATGCTTTGAGACCAGGAAGAACGCCCATATAAGGCTGAATTTGAGGATAGCGCAAAGACCACATAATGCCTGATATAGCGGCAAGTGCTGAGCCTATTCCAAATGTAAATGCAATGACTTTATTAACAGATACACCCATCAAACGCGTCGTTTCAATATCATGGGAGATTGCACGCATAGCAAGACCCGGTTTCGTTTTATGGATAATCCATAACAGTAATACAATAAGAATTAATGACACAACGGGAACAATCAGAGACATAGGAGCAATTCTAATGATACCATCTGCGTCTGATCCTAGATGCCATAAAAATGGTGTTACAAGAAAATCTGGTTGTTTTACACCTTTCGGAATACCACTAAAGAGTACAGTAGCAAGATTTTCAATAAAAAAAGAAACACCGATCGCACCGATCAATGCCGAGATACGTGGAGCATGGCGTAGAGGTTTATAGGCAAGTTGATCAACAGTAACACCCACTGCACTTGTAATAAAAATGGAAAAACAAAGCGCTAAAACCCAAATCGGAGTGAAATCCTGTGGAGAAATTTTAAAGTAATAAACAAACCCTAAAGCAAGAATTAAAAAAACAGCAATCCAATAAATTGGAGGACGCCTTTTAAACCCTACAAAGACCGAATAATAAACAAGAGCAGCGAGGAACAAAAGAAGAAGGGCTGCCCAAGCAGGCATAAAGCCAATTGTGGAAAAGAAAACAAAATATGCTCCCAGCATAAAAATATCACCGTGAGCAAAATTAATGAGTCTCAGTATACCGTAGACCATAGTATAACCAATAGCGATAAGTCCATAAAGAGATCCCAATGCCAGTGCATTAAAAAAATACTGGATGAACATTTCAGTGCTCATCTCTCATCCTTCCACATTTGTTAATTTACATAAGTCAACAAGAAACCTTTAAGTTTTTGGTTGAGAAAAGCTCCTCAACCAATTCTTGTATTTTCATTAGTAAAACTTCTTAATTAAAAAGCAGGTTTAACTTCTTCTAAATAAACACGTTTTCCATCCTGTATTTTAATGATACCAATAGGAATTTTAGGATTATGATTTTCATCCATGGACATATCACCAAAGGGGGTTGGAAAATCTTTTAATTTGCTAAGTGCGATAGTAATTTTTTCACGATCAGCGCTACCTGCATTTTCAATAGCCTTCATAAACATCATATAACTCGTGTACCCTAAAACAGAATTGATATTTGGCTCTTTGTCAGGGTAAGCTTCTCTCCATTCTTTTGTGAATTCTTGCGCAGCTACTGACATATTTGGCATATCCTCACTATAGGGAAGTGTTGTATGTAAGAAACCTTCTGCCGCTTTTCCTGCAATCGTAATGGTTTCTGGATTATCCATAGCATCTCCACCCATAATTTGAAACTTCGCTCCTAATTCTCGTGCTTGTTTCATGATGATAGCACCTTCAGAAAAATAAGATGGAATGAATAAAATATCAGGTTTTTGTGCAATAATTTGCGTAAGAACAGCTGAAAAATCCTGATCTCCGGAATTATAGTTTAAATTTGAGATAACTTCACCACCTAATTTTTTGAAAGCACGTGTAAAATAACTTGCAAGACCAATAGCATAATCGTTTGAAATATCTTTGAGGATAGCAGCTTTTTTTGCGTGTAAAGTTTGGCTTACATAAGTTGCGATTCCTACTCCTTGATAGGAATCAATAAAGCAAGCGCGAAAGTAATATTTTTTACCCTGTGTAACAAGGGGACTCGTTGAGGACGTTGCAATGGTTGGAGTCTTTGCTTTTTCAGATATTTCACCACCTGCCAACGAAAGCGAAGAGCCATAGCTGCCAATGATTCCACTCACTTTTTCACTTGCTGTTAAACGCATAACAGCATTAGCTGCTTCTACTTTATCAGACTTATTATCAATAATAACAAGTTCCACTTTACGGCCTAAAATTTCTGGAACTTTTTTATGGGCTAATTCTATACCTCTAATTTCAAGCTGACCTCCAAATGCATTTTGACCACTTAATGGAAGATAAACACCAATTTTGATAGGTTCACTTGCATACACATTTGCTGTAAATGCCATGAATGCTGTGATTGTTGTAAGGATTTTTTTCAATTGCATGCGCATTTTCCTTAATTGAATTGTCGTTTTTGCACCTTATATTGAACTTCTTCATCATGCAAGTTACACATTAATGAAAATATCATTATGTAAAAAAACCTTTTATATGATCTCTTTTGTAGGGCATTCTTTGTAAGATATATAAAGCGTACAATCAAATAGTTTTATAAATATTCATGTTGATATTCTCTGATGTTAACATAGAAGATACGACAATATGGGGAAATCTTATCTTGGGACTTGCGTGTTGGTACAAGAGCAATGTTTACTTAAACTTAGAGAATCAATATCGTACAATTTATAAAAGCTACAGGATCACGTTATTATGACGAGTAAGGATGCATTAAAGGATTGTTCCCTATCTGAGGAGAGTATAGGTGCTTGTGGAGAGATTATTGAAATAAGTGGTGTCATTAAGTGGTTTGATGGTAGTAAGGGGTATGGATTTATTGTACCTGATTTACCTCATTTTCCCGATATATTATTGCATGTTACAGTAATGCGACGGGATGGTTTTCAAACAGCGATGGAAGGAGCTAAAGTTATTTGTGCTGTGGAAAAAACTGAACGAGGATTAAAGTGCGTTCAGGTGAAATCCATAGATTGTTCTTCAGCTGTTCACCCATCAGAAGTTCCAGCCCGTACCCATGTTGTTGTGACTCCAGAAAGTGGCCTAGAACGTGCAATTGTTAAATGGTTTAATCGTGATAAAGGTTTCGGTTTTCTTAGCCGTGGACAAGGAACAGAAGATATTTTTATTCATATGGAGACGTTGCGTCGTTTTGGTTTAGCAGAGCTTCGTTCGGGCCAAGTTGTTCTTGTGCGTTTTGGAAAAGGGGAAAAAGGTTTAATGACAGCAGAAATTTATCCAGATATAGGTATTCCTTTTTCTACGCATTAAATTATTGTGCATTGAATTTCACTAGTAAAATCAGTATGTTTTCTGTGTTTTTTAAAGGTGATTATTGCATAAAAAGCTAGAGAGGTAAATATATTTCAAGAAAATATGACTCTCGTGAATCGATAAACCAAATGGAAAAATTGCGCCTATTGTGTTGAGAAAAAATAGAGAAAAACAATGAAACAGCTCTCTTTTTTTTGATTTTTTAGCACTTTTTATTTTAGAAACAAAGTTTGAAATTTTTCTGTGGTGGAAACAAGAATGTTAAAGCCTTTTAAAAAAGAGCATATCATTTTATTGGCGATACTTTTTATGTTAAACGTGCATGTTGTTTTAGCAAAGAAGCCCATAGAGATTCCCGTTCATCCAATTCCTTTAGAAATACATACAAAGCAAGGTGCGATTTATTATAAGGTAGAGCTTGCTTTTACACCATCTCAAGCAGCAGCTGGTTTAATGTATCGGACTGATTTTCCACGCGATCGTGCAATGCTCTTTAAGCAGCAAAAAGGTTATCTATCGGGAGATGAGCAGAAGTTTTTTATGTGGATGGCAAATACACCTTTACCTTTAGATATGATTTTTTTAAACTCTGAGGGAATTATTGTATCGATTATTGAAAATACTTCTCCATTTTCAACAAACACTATTTCCTCAGGAGTTCCTGCAGCTTTTGCACTTGAAATTAATGCTGGTGAAGTTTCTGAAAAACAGATACAAAAAGGGCAACGTGTTATTCATCCTGTACTTTGTGGAAAGTGCAATAAAAAATGACCGCTGAAGATATTCGTTTTTTTGAATATGATGGTTTGCGATTTGCTTATCGAGAAGAAGGGCAAGGCGCTCCTGTTTTGTTGATCCATGGTTTTGGATCTTCTGCACGGGTGAATTGGTATGCGACAGGTTGGTTTCGTATTCTCACGGAAGCAGGATATCGTGTTATTGCTCTTGATAATCGCGGTCACGGAGATTCAGTTAAAAGTTATGATCCTGCTTTTTATACACCTCAAGCTATGGCTGGTGATGCGATAAAGTTACTACAGCATTTAGAGTTATCTAAAGCCCATGTTATGGGATATTCTATGGGAGCTCGTATTAGTGCTTTTATGGCTCTTTTGCATCCAACATATGTGAACAGCGTTATTTTTGGTGGTTTAGGTATTGGTATGGTAACGGGAGCAGGAAATTGGGAGCCTGTGGCTGAAGCTCTTTTAGCGGAAGATATTTCTACCATTACCAATACGCGCGGTTTAATGTTCCGTAAATTTGCTGATCAAACGAAAAGCGATAGACGTGCTCTGGCTGCTTGTATTATCACATCAAAACAGGAGTTAACGGCATCTGAAATTTACAAAATCGAACAACCTGCACTTGTTGCCGTTGGTTCATTAGATGAAATTGGTGGCGCTGCAGAACCATTAGCAGCTTTGTTGCCTTGTGGTGAAGCTTTATCAATTCCTGGTCGTGATCATATGCTTGCTGTAGGCGATAAAGTTTATAAAAAAGGAGTTATCGATTTTCTTTCTCGTTATCCTATAAAATAAGCATTCTTCATAGGTTTTAGTATTTACAAAAATACCTAATATTCTTCTATATAAACTGAAAGCTTATTTAAAAATTTCCCATTGTGAAATGAATTTTTATAAAAATGGAGAGAAAAATGAACTCTTATTAACTTATTTTGTATATTTTTTAGAGATGTAATTCTTCTAAGGTTAGACAATATCTACTTTAAAAAGTCGTTAAAAAGAATTATTTTTTAATGATATAATAATGTTTTTTGCTAAAAACTGTAGCTTTAAATAAAAAAGTTTTGTTCTTTGAATTTTTTATAGAAGGAACAAAACTATAAATGGTTGATCAATTTTTCTCCCGAATAGGAATCTGTAAATGCAGATGCTAAAATTAGAAATAAAGTAAAATTATTAAAAATATACAATTTTCTGCCGTTTTTTAATTTATACGGGTATATTTAATAATGAGGATTCCTTTTGTAGAAGTTTTTTATGAATGTATAAAAAGCAGTGTAAATATATGTAATATTAAGTGAATATTCAGATTAAGCTTTTTTACTAACTTTATAGAATCATAGGTGTGTCTTATTTGCATGACACGCAATTGTTTTAATTGTCTCAAAAAATAGGAGAGTATAGTGAATGCTGATGAAATAAAAAAACTTAATAATTATTTAAAAAATATATTCCAAAACTCAGCATTGCACGTCAAAGCACGGCCTAAGAAAGATGATTCTTGTGAGGTTTATATGGGGGATGAGTTTTTAGGTATTATTTATCGAGATGAAGATGAAGATGAGCTGTCCTATAATTTTTCAATGGCTATATTAGATATTGATTTAGAAAATTGATTCGTTATTCATTGTTGAATGAAGCCTTTTTTCATCCTATAAGGTTTATATAAGCTTTAATGCTTTAAAGCTCGTGTGGTTATTTCGTGCGATAATAAGGTGATCGTGGATAGTAATGCCTAATGCATTTGCTGCGTCTTTTAATCTGTATGTCATTGTTATATCTGCGTCAGATGGTGTGGAATCGCCAGAAGGGTGATTGTGGACTAAAATCAATCCTGATGCGGATAACTCTAAAGCTCGAGAAATAACTTCACGAGGATAAACAGGAGTATGATCAATAGTTCCAGTTTGTTGCACCTCATCAGCAAGTAAGCCGTTTTTCTTATCAAGAAATAAAATACGAAATTGTTCACGGGTTTCGTGAGCCATAACAGCTTTACAATAAGCTAACACTTTATCCCATGATGAAAAAATATCGCGTTTAAATAATTGTGCACGAGCAAGACGTCCAGCAACATCTGAGATAATTTTTAAATCAATTGCAGTTGCGGGACCACATCCTTGAACTTCTTGAAGCCGGTGAATATCAGCTCCCAATACATCAGCTAATGAACCAAAACGTGCTATCAAATTTTTAGCTATGGGTTTTGTATTTGCGCGGGGGATTGTGCGAAAAAGCAATAATTCAAGATATTCATAATCTTCAATTGCATTTCCTTTTGACTTTAAATAGCGTTTCCGAAGACGTTCACGATGTCCTTGATAATGTTTATGAAGCTGTGTGTTTTTCTCAGGCTCTTTACTTTTTCTTTCAGATACTGGGATGAGTGGAAAACTTGATGTTAATGCAAAGTGATTACTTTGAATATCTTCCTTTTGATTTAATTTTTTAGCCATAACATCTCTACAGTGCATTAGGTATACGAATTGGGAATATAAAAAATATTTTTAGGAGATTGTGTAAATATTTCACACCCCTCATTTGTGACACCAATTGTATGTTCATATTGTGCTGTCAAAGAGCGGTCGCGGGTAACGGCAGTCCAACCATCAGATAAAATCTTAACTTGTGGCTTACCAAGGTTAATCATAGGCTCAATTGTAAACATCATACCTTGTTTTAATTCGACTCCTTCTCCAGGGTTTCCATAATGGAGGATATTGGGTGCATCATGAAAAAGCTGACCGATACCATGTCCGCAAAAATCTCTCACAATTGAGCACCGTTCAGATTCTGCATACTGTTGAATAGCAGCACCAATATCACCTGTGGTTGCTCCAGGCTTAACAACAGCAATTCCTTTCATAAGACTTTCATAGGTTATTTGTAAAAGGCGTTCTGCAGCACGTCTGATTTTTCCAACAGGATACATTCGACTTGAATCTCCATGCCAACCATCAAGGATAAAGGTTACATCAACATTCACAATATCGCCTTCTTGCAAGGGTCTTTTATTGGGAATACCATGACAAACAACGTGATTGATGGATGTACAGCATGAATGGCTGTATCCATGATAATTTAAATCAGCAGGAAGAGCTCCTCGCTTAGCACCAAAAATGAATACAAAATCATCTATTTCTTGCGTAGTAACACCTGGCTTAATAATATCCGTAAGCGCATCAAGGCATTCTGCAGCAATACGACCAACTTCACGCATTTTAGCAAAAGCATAATCATCAAAAATGCGGATTTTCCCATTAAATTTTAAAGGTATTTCATTATATTCAATATACTCAGTCATTGTTTCTTCTGTTTTCTATTTTCACTCTCTGAATCGGAAAAATGCCTTCTACACTTACATGACACTTTACAGCATAACATTCTACTCCTGATTTTAATGCTAAATCAAACTTACGTCCATAGAGTGGATCAAGATCATGACAAATTGTAAAAGCTGAGCAATCTTCTCGTTGAATAATATAAAGCATAGCTGCTCGTTTTCCTTGTTGTACAACCCCTATAAGTTCTTCAAGGTGACGTGCACCACGTTTTGTTTCTGTATCAGGAAATTCTGCTAATCCTTTTTGACGAATAAAATGAACATTTTTAACTTCTAGGTAACAATCAGGAAGAATGTCATCACGTAAAAGAAAGTCAATTCGTGATTGTATCCCATAGCGTTGTTCTTTTAAGATTGTTTTATACCCACTTAATTCTGGTAGTAATCCGTTTTGAATTGCTTCTAGTGCAAGTTTATTGGGTAAAGTGGTATTAATGCCAACCAAAGTATTATCGGCTTCAACAATTTCTAATTGATAGGCATATTTTCGCTTGCTGTTGTTATGATATGAAAGCCAAATATTGGAGTTGGAAGCTGTTAATCCAAGCATTGATCCTGTATTAGGGACCGACACGGTGAAAACATGTTGATCATCTTGTTTAACATCCGCAAGAAAACGTTTATAACGACGGATAAGCTTTGCAGGAAAAAGTTTGGGAATAAAATACATATTCCTTTTTTAGGATTTATGATTTCATAATTCAACTGAGATTATGA
>NZ_JBHIQG010000002.1:35654-37416 GCF_042196425.1 Bartonella sp. AD328YNZD
TGCAGGAAAAAGTTTGGGAATAAAATACATATTCCTTTTTTAGGATTTATGATTTCATAATTCAACTGAGATTATGACGGGTAGGAGTTGTCACCTACTAAACAAGATAAAATTAATGTAAAAAATGTTACGATATCTTATATAAATTGTATAAACTCCATAGTCTACTTTGAATGGCTTTTAAAATTTATTATTAACAAGCATTGGTGTACTTTGAAGAAGATTGCTTTTAAAAAAACAGCGAATGGAGCATAAGTAAGTGCAATTAGGGAGTATTGATGGCAGGAACGAATAAGAATCGTGAAAATTTAACAAATGGTCCCGTTATTATTTTAGTTGAACCGCAGCTTCCTGAAAATATTGGTATGGTCGCAAGGGCAATGGCAAATTTTGGGCTTTCTAAGCTTCGATTAGTCAATCCTCGAGAAATGTTTCCAAATGAAAAAGCTAGAGCTGCTGCAAGTAAAGCTGATCATGTCATTAACAACGCTGTGATTTTTGATACATTGCGTGATTCAATTGCAGATTTACACTATGTTTTTGCCACAACAGCGCGTGAAAGATGTGGATTTAAAACTGTAAAAAGTGCTGTCGAAGCAGCAAGCGTATTACGTCAGCGTGAAAGTATCGGACATAAGACAGGTATTGTCTTTGGAAGAGAGAGATGGGGACTAGAAAATGATGAAATCAGTCTTGTTGATGAAATCATCACTTTTCCAGTTAATCCTGCTTTTGCATCTCTCAATATTGCGCAAGCGGTTCTTTTAATGTCTTACGAATGGATGAAAACAGGTCTAGAGAATGTCAGCGATACGGCATTTCGTGCCGCAGAGATGGAACCTGCAAATAAAACAATATTTCATGGTTTTTTATCTCAGTTAGAAGAGGCTTTGGATATTCGTGGATATTTTAGACCCCCAGAACGCAAAGAAGTGATGCTTGCAAATTTACGCTCTGTTTTTACGCGTGCTAACTTTAGTGAACCTGAGGTTCGTTTATTGCGGGGCGTTATATCTTCACTGGATTATTTTTCACCACAATATCCAAGGGGGAGTGGAGCACCTAAAGAGCGCGACCGTAAAAAATTACAAACAAGTGTGAAAACTGATGGATGAACAGCCTGTTCTTTTTTTTGATAGTGGTATTGGTGGTTTAACTGTCTTAAGGGAAGTGCGTGTTCTTATCCCTGAAAGGCAATTTATTTATGTGGCTGATGATGCGGGATTCCCTTATGGCAATTGGGAAGAAAATGTTTTGAAAGACCATATTTTAAAGATTTTTACAAATCTTTTAACACGTTATAATCCCGCCTTATGTGTCATTGCTTGCAATACTGTTTCTACACTGATGATGGCAGATTTACGACAAAATTTTCCTCATGTTCCTTTTGTAGGAACGGTTCCTGCAATTAAATTAGCTGCTGAACAGACGAAATCTGGTTTTATTTCCGTATTAGCAACCCCTGGAACAGTTAAACGTGCTTATACAAATGAATTAATCAACTCTTTTGCTGGACAGTGTCATGTTCAGCTTGTGGGAAGTGAAAAGCTTGCTGGATTTGCTGAAAATTATTTACGGGGAAAATCTATCGATTCGAAAGAGATAAAGAAAGAAATCCTTCCATGTTTTGTGGAAAAAAATGGCAAATATACTGATATTATTGTTTTAGCCTGCACACATTATCCTTTTTTGATTAGCTTCTTTCGTGAACAAGCTTTATGGTCCGTTAAATGGATTGATCCAGCAAAGGCTATCGCTAAAC
>NZ_JBHIQG010000003.1:0-3104 GCF_042196425.1 Bartonella sp. AD328YNZD
GGTACATCACTTAAAATTGGTGCCATTTCTGCCCGTCCTCCTCTTTCCTTTATTCCTGGAACTTTCACACTCTATAATGTTGATTTAAAGCATAATAATATTCATGTGCAAATTCCCCAAATTTCTCTTCGAAGTGTATCTTTAAAAGAAAAAGATAGAACGATAACATCACGTCTTTTACAAACAATGATGCGTATTGAGCTTTCCTCAATTATTGCTCCCAATATACAACTTTCTATAGAAAATAAAAATAAGCAAATAGAAACGGTTGAAGTCAATAATTTCCAGCTTTCTGATTTTAGAAATGGCCATATCCGTTCAGTTAGTATCAAAAGTATGGATCTTAAAACAGTTGCAGTCAATGGTGCCAAACAGATGCAGATTATGGCTAAAAGTGATACAATAAAAGCCCATGATATCGACATCAACTACGCCTATTCTATCATCTTTGGAAAAAACAATACTCTCAATCAAGGTAAAACCGTTACTGGTCCCATTGCTCTGAATAATATAAGCGTTGATATTTTTGAAGAAGCAGAAAAAAACAGCTCTTTCTTTCTCCAACAGTTTAAAACATCTGGTTTAAAGATGAAGCCATTTGAACAAACTCCTGAAAAATTGATCAAAGCTTATCTTAATGCAAAAAAAGAGAATAATAAAACCGCTGAAAAAATAGCACAAAATGGTCTACTTCTAAACATATTGCTCGCCATTACCTCAGCCGATGCCAAAGTTGATAACGTCACCGTTGATATACCACAGTTGAAAGCAACACTCGAATCATTCCAATTCAAACCAAGCTTGTGGAAACAACCTATCCCTAAAAAACTTTTTCTTTCCCTCAATAACCTTTCCGTTTTACCTAAAAAAATGAATGAAAAAGACTTAGAACTCTTCAAAAATTTGAACTTTGAGCGCTTTAATATTTCAGGAAAAATTGATATTTCTTATGATGAAAAAAAACGTATGCTCCTTCTTGATGCAATGTCTTTCGATATGAAAGACGTTGGATCTGGGTACATATCAGCCAAGGTTATTGATGTTGATGAAAAGCTTTTTTCTGGTCAGAAAAATGTAATGATTGCTGCTTCTCAAGACCTTGGCATCAATGAAATTGATCTACAATATAAGGATGCAGGTTTCATTGATAAGCTTTTTTCTTATCTTGCGCAAACTCTTAATGACAGCAAACATGATCTTAAAAAGGAACTCTATGACGATTTCTATCTAATGATGACGCAGACCCCTAACATTCTGTTAAAAAATCATGACGAAGCAGAAAAAATTTCAAAATCCTTAGGTGAATTTGCTAAAAATCCGCAAACATTGAGCGTTAAAATTAAAGCAAAAGATAATAAAGGGCTCACAATAATTGATCTCGAATCTGCTTTACAAAATGATCTATCCAAGGCTTTAAGCAAAGTAGATCTCACTATTAAAAATGAAGCATCGCCTTGAACATTTTGTGCTTTAAACATGATGATCTTGTCTATAAATTAAGAACTTTATTCCTCTTTTTGCTTTTATATGATACAGAAGGCTTCACATAGAGTCATTTACATAAGAGAATATAGAATTATAAAATTGTCGATACTTGGAGTTGTTCATGTCTGATTTATCTTCAAATCGCTTGCCTAATCGCGCTTCTCGTGTCACCAATCAAGCGCTTTCTGCTATCGAGCGTTTTCTCCATATTGAAGCTCTTAGTGGTATTGTTCTTTTATTAGCTGCTGCTTCTGCACTCATTTTTGCCAATTCTAAATATGCTGATCTCTATGAATCTTTTTGGCATACACCTCTTGGTTTTAATTTGGGGCATTTCACTCTTTCATGGGATTTGCATTTTTGGGTTAATGATGCTCTTATGACTATTTTTTTTCTCGTTGCTGGAATGGAAATCCGACGCGAGATTCATGAAGGTGCTCTTGCCGATTTTAAACAAGCAATCTTACCAATTGTTGCTGCAATAGGGGGTGTTTGTTTCCCTGCAATTATTTATTTTATCTTCAACTTTAATGATGGGCATATACATGGTTGGGCCGTACCAACAGCAACAGATATTGCCTTTGCTCTCGGTATTCTTGCTCTTCTTGGAAAAAAAATTCCTTCTAATCTTCATATCATTCTTCTATCACTCGCGATTATTGATGATATTATAGCTGTTCTTATTATTGCTTTTTTCTACTCAACAAACATTGATCTTAGTGGTTTAATGATTGCAGGAGCAGGTATTGCTCTAGTGCTATTCTTTCAATGGATTGGGCTTGCATCAGCATGGCTTTACATTTTACCTGGTGCAATCATCTGGTGGGGTTTAATGGTAACAGGCGTTCATCCATCACTTGCTGGTGTAATTTTAGGGATGATGACTCCCGTTTTTCCTACTCGGACTCTTGTAGCGCCACTCACCACGCTCAGCAATGCTATGCAAATTCTTCAAGAAAAAAATATTAAAACAGATCTCCATCATATTTCAACCGCATTGAAAAAAATGCGCAAAGGACAGCGTGCCATAATTGCTCCAGTAACCCGTGTTCAGAAAGCATTGCATCCATGGGTTGCATACGGTGTAATGCCGATTTTTGCCTTTGCAAATGCAGGAGTAAGTTTTGCAAACTTTGACCTTTCTTCCGATAAATCATTCTTGATTGTTCTTGGTGTTGTTATTGGGCTTTTCATCGGTAAGCCGCTTGGCATTATCACTGCCAGTTATCTAGCTGTAAAATCAGGTCTATGCCGCCTCCCTCCTCATATGACATGGACAGGTATTTTACTCATTGGTTTTTTAGCAGGAATTGGCTTTACAATGTCTATCTTTGTTTCAATGCTTGCTTTTAAAAATATTATCCTTCTTGATGCTGCAAAAATTGGAGTACTTTGTGGCTCTGGTTTATCTGCTCTTATCGGTCTAGGATATGGATTTATTTATATTAAGCGCAATAAAGACGTTGCTCATAGTTCCCAATAAACTAATTAAAAATAGACTTTTATACGAGCTTTTTAAAAAGTGATTCTATTCATTTGTTGGATTTGGACAATATTGAACGTAAAAGCCGTTGTTTTACCTCATCTTTACATCTATGAAGATGTAAACTGACATCATC
>NZ_JBHIQG010000003.1:3204-26838 GCF_042196425.1 Bartonella sp. AD328YNZD
TTTTTTACTGCCCTTTATAGCCACAACAGTTCTTCCAACCTCACCTATCACTTATAACGTCAACATAGCAAGCAGACCCAATAATTAGTTAAGTAATCCCGTAGCTCATTTTTCCAACAAATCCATCTTTTCGTTACTGACTTTATTGTCAGTATTATCAACAGCTTTAATCCTAGCCTTCTTTAAAAAACATATTATTTTTTGAGCAAATATATTTTTAAGGATCATTTGTCGTCTTATCACTCGGGTAAGAAAGCAAAATACCGGAAGGTTTCCTTATTTCAAAGCAAAAGTTGCACAATATTGGAAACTGAAAATAGCCTTAGTGCGGCTCACTTTCTCCTTTATAAGCGTAAAGATGAGTATTGATTTTTACCTTTACAACTTCATAGTCTCCCAGTGTTAAACTGTCTTCCCGTTTTCAAGATCACGAATAAGTTTAAAATGAGAGCATTTTGCTGTATTGAATAGTTCTCATTTAAGTTCAAAATATAAGTTATCCTTAATAAAAATTATTAATATATATTAAAGCTTTACGTTATTGAAACTTTATTGGAGCTAAAAAATGCTCACCCCTTATCAAGAGCATAAACAGCATGTAATGTTCTAACCGCAAGTTCAGTGTAAGCACTATCAATCAAAATAGAAATTTTAATTTCTGAGGTGGTGATTGCTTGAATATTAATACCCTTTTCAGCCAAAGCCTTAAAAGCTGTAGCAGCAACACCTGCATGGCTGCGCATTCCAATACCAATCACAGATACCTTGGCAAGATCGCTTTCAAATTGCAGAACATCAAATCCAATTTCTTTACGATTTTTCTCAAGAAGAGCAACGGCTTTTTCTACATCTGCTGATGGTACAGTAAAAGTCATATCAGTTTTTGAGCCATCTTCAGAAATATTTTGCACAATCATATCAACATTAATGCGCTCTTCAGCCAAGGGGCCAAAAATTGCTGCCGAAATCCCTGGACGATCGGCAAGCCGACGAAGGGAAATTTGTGCTTCATCCTTAGCAAAAGCAATACCAGTAACATTTTGTTGTTCCACAATTTCATCCTCATCGCAAATAAGTGTTCCAGAAGAACTCATTGGATCCTCCATGCCTAAAGCATCAGGATCCTCAAAACTTGAACGCACAAAGGTACGAACCTTATGAACCATTGCCAATTCAACAGAACGAACCTGTAAAACTTTTGCACCAAGAGAAGCCATTTCCAGCATCTCTTCAAAAGCTACCTTTGGTAAACGACGCGCTTTCGGTTCTATACGTGGATCCGTTGTATAAACACCATCCACATCCGTATAAATATCACAGCGATCAGCTTGTACAGCCGCTGCTATAGCAACAGCACTTGTATCTGATCCCCCACGTCCTAAGGTAGAAATTCGATTATCCGGAGTTACCCCCTGAAAACCAGCAATAACAGCAACCTGACCTTCCTGAAAAGGCTCTATTAAAAAAGATCCGTCAATATCAGTAATACGTGCACGGCCATGCGCATTGTCTGTATGAATAGGAATTTGCCAACCAAGCCATGAACGTGCATTCACGCCCATTGTTTGAAGTGTTAAAGCCAACAAACCAGAAGTAACCTGTTCACCAGCAGCAACCACAACATCATATTCACGAACATCTCTATGTATAGGCGAAGCATCACACGTCCACTGAACAAGTTCATTGGTTTTACCAGCCATCGCAGATACGACAACGGCAACCTCATTACCTGCATCAACCTCTCTTTTGACATGCCTTGCAACATTATGAATACATTCAATGTTTGCTACAGATGTTCCACCAAATTTCATGACAATGCGCGCCATTAATAATACTCTATCTTTACATCTCTTATCTCAAACGGTAACGAGAATAAGATGCTCTATCAACTAATCATTTACTCGACATAGCGAATATCTATCATTTGTGCAAGTTTCATTATGATTATATTAATTTCTCTTGACTTTTTATAAAATCTACTTGACGTGATCATTAAAAAATAAAAGGAAAGCAAAATGATAGATAAAACGCGGACAACTATTGATCAAAGTGAAATTGATCACTTTTCACGTATTGCTACAGAATGGTGGAATCCACAAGGAAAATTTCGACCTCTTCACCAATTTAACCCAACACGCCTTGCTTACATCAGAGAAAAAATCTGTTTAGAGTTTAATCGTGACCCTGTTTCACTTACACCCTTTGAGAATTTGAAAATTCTTGATATTGGCTGTGGAGGAGGCTTGTTATGTGAACCAATGGCACGTCTTGGCGCTATGGTCGTAGGCGTTGATGCTTCACAAACGAATATTGAAGTCGCAAAAATTCATGCAACCCAAAATGATCTTTTAATTGATTACCGTACCACTACGGCAGAAGCACTCGCCAACGAAGGAGAGAAATTTGATATCATCCTTAATATGGAAGTTGTTGAACATGTCGCTGACGTTAATCTCTTCATAGAAGCTACAGCAAAAATGCTGAAACCACAAGGGTTGATGTTTGTCTCGACACTCAACCGCACATGGAAAGCATGGGGGCTTGCTATTGTAGGCGCTGAATATATCCTACGTTGGCTTCCTAAAGGAACACATGATTATAAAAAATTCCTAAAACCTCTAGAACTTAAAAATTTCTTATCACAAAATGCTCTAGCTGTCATTGATGAGATAGGTATTACTTATAACCCATTAAACGACAGCTGGAATCGCTCAAAAGACATGGACGTTAACTACCTCCTTCTCGCAAAACGGTCTTAAGAATATCTCATTTACAACTATTGTATGCCTTGTAATAAAGAATTGAGCTTTCCCTCAGCCTCTAAAGCATAAAGATCATCACAACCGCCCACGTGATAATCACCTATAAAAATTTGCGGAAATGTATTACGTCCATTTGCGCGCTGTACCATTTCTTGGCGACGGGATGTAGAAGCATCAATATCTGTATATTTTACGCCTTTTTTATCAAGTAAATCACGAGCTTTTATGCAATAAGGACAACCGGGACGTGTATAAATTATTATCTCTTTCATAATAGTTTCCTCCAATATTTTTTATAATATTCACTTCAAGTTTCTCTTAAAAAGAGGGATAAATAGAATCTTCTTTGAGGACACGCGAAAATGTTAGCACATCAACCTGTCGTGCACCTGCATCTTTTAATGCAGAGGCTGCTGCCGTAACTGTTGCACCCGTTGTAAAAACATCATCAATCAGTAAAACAGAACATCCTTTAAGGTATTTTTTAACCTTATGCGAAACCTTAAAAGCATTTTTTACGTTAAGTTTTCTCTCTCTTGAAGAAAGACTAACCTGCGGACGGGTATGCCGACAACGAACAAGCCACCCCGGTTTTAAAAGCTTTTTTTGTGATTCTGCAATATAACGTGCAAGCTCAGCAGATTGATTATAACGCCTCTCCCAAAAACGACGAAAATGCAATGGAATGGGGATAATAACATCACAATCATCAATAACCTCGCGTCCAGCAAACATCATCCACTTGGCCATAAATGATGCCAATTCTATATGATCACCATATTTTAAACGCGTTACTAAAGTTCGTGCAAGCCCCTTATGAACAATGACCGAGCGAACACGTGAAAAAGGATAAGAATTACGAAGTGCTTCACCACTGAGAAACCCCTCCCCCATATCACAAACAAAAGGAGTCCCCATAACAGGACAATAAGGTTTTGTGATAAATTGAAGTTCTTTCCAACATTCGGAGCAAATCGTACCATAAGTAGAAACATTTTGCTTACATCCAGGACAAATTGGAGGATAAAGCATTGTTTTCAAGCGTTCAATGCATTTACTTAGTATATCGTTGCTATTTAACGCCGCTTCTCGAAAGTACAACATTATAAATCTAGGCTTTTACAAGTTCCCCGTAGAACAAAAGTTCCTTTGTATTTCCTCAATTTATAATTTTAATTCCTTTAAAAACTCTTACCTTCTATAAATTTATTTTCTTTCATATTATAAACTTGACAGAGCTTGCACAAATAATGAACCTTTTCAAAATATATTCTTTCATAGAGAGAAAGTGTTCTACAATATGTCGCATCCTTTAATTTTTGATCATAACCGCATTGAACAATTCCGCAAACGCGCTTTCCAAAAAGCAAAAAAAGGATATGACTTTTTACTCTCTCACATAGCAGAAGATCTCTATAAACGTCTTAGTACTGTTGATCGCCTCTTTACATTAGCTCTCGATTTACACAGCCATACAGACCTTGCTGCGCAAGCTTTAATGAAGTCTGGAAAAGTTTGTTCCATAGAACGTATTGAAACCGATACGCTTTATCAAAGCCATGATAAAAAATTTCATTTACGTCATCGAGAATTTCTTGATTTACCTCAAAGTTACTGTGACCTTATTGTTTCACTTCTTTCATTACAATTGACCAATGATACCCCTGGTGTTCTAAGCCAGATAAAAAATACTCTTAAACCAGATGGCTTATTTCTTGCTGTTATGGCAGGAGCTGGTACATTAAGAGAATTGCGCGAAAGCCTGCTGCAAGCTGAAAGTGAAATTTATGATGGAGCAAGCCCTAGGGTCTACCCTTTTGCCGACATTCGTGATGCAGGCGCTCTTTTACAGCGTGTTGGCTTTGCCCTTCCTGTAGCAGACGTTGAAGATATCACAATACGTTATAATACAATGTTTGATCTTATGCACGATCTTAAAGCTATGGGAATGCAAAATGCACACATAAATCGTTCACGACGCCCTGTATCCAAACGTTTTTTTCTCCGCGCAGCTGAAATCTATGCACAACGATTTAGTGATCCTGATGGACGTATTCGTGCACATTTTTCTTTCATCTGGCTCTCTGGTTGGGCCCCTCATCCCAATCAACAAAAACCCCTACAACCTGGTTCAGCGCAAATATCTCTTACAGATGTTTTACAATCTAAAAAAACATAACCTAAAATCATTTTTTTAAAATACTTTTATCCGTTGTTCGTAACATTTGACTGGTAATTGTTCCAGCTACCATTGAATCGCTTACGTTTAGAGCAGTACGTCCCATATCAATTAGCGGTTCAATAGAGATGAGTACAGCAACCAAAGTAACAGGAAATCCCATAATTGGTAAAACAATCAATGCAGCAAAGATAGCCCCTCCCCCCACACCAGCAACACCAATAGAACTCAACGTTACAATCCCAACAAGCGTAGCAATCCAAGTAGGATCAAGAGGATTAATACCCATAGAGGGTGCAATCATGGTCGCAAGCATCGCTGGATAAAGACCGGCACAACCATTTTGTCCAATTGTTGCCCCAAAAGAAGCTGCAAAACTCGCAATGGATTGCGGAACTCCTATCCACTGCGTTTGCGCTTCAATATTCAAAGGAATACTTGCAGCACTTGAACGACTGCTAAAAGCAAATGTTAAAACCGGTAAAACCTTTTTGAAAAAACGAAAGGGATTAATCCCAGAAATGCCAAGCAGTACACCATGAATACCAAAAATTAAGATAATACCGACATAAGAGGCAATAATAAAAACCAGTAAATTTAAAATATCTGAAATACGTGATATCGCTCCTACTTTCGTCATAAGAGCAAAAATACCATAAGGCGTCAAAGCAATCACTATACGGACCAACCGCATAATCCAAGCTTGTGCCACTTGAATAAATAAAAGCGCGTTTTCTCCTTTTTCTGGCTCATCTTTCTTTAAAAGAAGAACCGCTGCACCTAAAAATGACGCAAAAATCACAACACTGATAATTGACGTACGTTTAGCTCCACTCAATTCAGCAAATGGATTTTTAGGAATCATAGACAAAATCATCTTTGGTATATTCATATCTCCAAGTTGAGAAATATGACCTTCAAGAATAGCAGAAACATTTTGCCCTTCATGCACCAAACCATTTGCTGTTAATCCAAAGAAATTAACCACAAGCACGCCAACCAATGCTGAAAGAGCCGTTGTAAAAAGCAATATTGAAATTGTTATTATACTCATCTTTCCAACAGCATAAACAGAATGTAAATGAGCAACCGCTGAAACGATAGAGACAAAAACCAGTGGCATAACAATCATTTGTAACAATAAAATATAGCCTTCACCAACAATGTTAAACCATTCAACGGATTTCAATAAAGTGCCTTCACCCTCTCCATAAACAAACTGTAAAATACTACCAAAAATCAAGCCAAGGATAAGCCCTAGCATAACACGGAGTGAAAGACTCCATTGCATTCTCTTACTCTGAGCAATCCACAATAAAAAAATAACAAATAGAAATAAATTGATAAAAAAATTAAATGTCATTGTCTATGCCCAGTCTATATCCACTATTGTTTATGATTGATGTAAATAACATACATACCTCAAAATCAATGCATGATATTTGAAAGTTAAAGTATAAAACTTACAAGGTTTTTACAAAACCATTATTTTTCAATTTATAGATTAAAAGAGAATTTTTTATCTACTAATAAATGTTTAAAGAAAATAAATAAAATTATTTTCCTATTATTTAAATTTATACTCTCATTAAATAATTTAAAAAGAGAAATATAAACAGCACTCATAGCATCTTAATACTGAATAACTCCAACATATCTTATCACTCTAAATGCCCTTATCACTCTCTTTTGCTCTTTGAATTGAAAAGAGCTTTCCAAACAATGGTTAATTAATAATCGAACATTCATAACTTTTCTGAAAAATACAAGATCAAGCCACTCTTGCCAATTTTATGGACGGCACTCTCAACAATTTTGATCAGCACTTCAAATATAATTATTTTATGGATAACACCTTTTACACATTCTTTCTCTGCTCTCAATGGAAGCTTTTTTGTTTTTCGAAATTCTCTTTATAGACATAAAAATATGCCCTCTCAATAACAAAAAAATCTCAAATGTGAAGACTTCGAAAACCACAATACCTATAAAATGCAATACAACTAATAATATAAAACATTACTCAACACACCCTAAAACACAATACCAACAAAAATACCATATATCCTGTTGATATAACAAAACTAAATGATATCAATCGTCATCATAGACGTATTTAATATCGGTCTATTTATTGAAGATAAGGAGTTAAATTACTCATGAAGCGTACCATAACATTTATTGTTGTATCTTCTCTATTGATACTTTTGTTTGCTGTATTAATATCATTTGGATATACTAAAGTGAACGATTTGAATCCGTACAATGAACTTTATCAGTCAAAACCATAAAGACTTAGAATATCGTGAAAAAAAGGAAATAGCAAAAGAAGTTATAAAAGTCTTTCAAAGTAAGACAAAACCTGTTACATCTGTAGAATATGATAAGGTATGATTTTAAAAATATTTAATAGAACTACAAATTGAACCTCCACAATTGGATATTTTAAAGCATTATCACACAATACTTGCCTTTTGTGGACGTTTTGCTGTTGTTTGGCAAATAATCCAAAGATGAAGATCTGCTCACTAATCAAATACAATACTCATTTGATTCATTGAAAAAAGATGTTTTTCTCGCAAAACTTGCAGAAGACTTTCATGATCTGATGGCTGAATATGGAAAAAAATTTCTAGATTCTCCAACTCCCATTAACCGAAAAGAACAAATTATGCGTCCAGAGAAAATAATAACATGTAATTTCCTTACCCGTTTTAAAAATACAGCTATTGTCTGCATAATGACAGCGTAATTATATCGTATAATGATAAAAAAAGGGATAAGAATCCTTATAAGATCTGGCTAATAAAAAATGGAAGCAACAAAAAGTTAAGCAGCCCACTCTATGTTTAGCGAACAAAATAAGTATTTGCAGCTTGCCTGTACAACAACTAAATTTTTGTATTTTGTTCCACATAAAAAATACTTCATATTCATATAAACATCGTATATTGAATGATAATAATTTAATATTGGATAAGATTATTAAACACAAATAATATTTTTATTCCTTTATTAAAAAGTGAAAAATATTGTTTTCAGACTTATTCATAAGCGTGATGAGCCAAGTGGATAAAAATATTTGATAACAAGCTAAATATATCTCTTATGATCCATCTCTAAGATAAAGATACAAGATTGAGGTTACGGAAATATCGTGACAGTATTAATCTGGATATAAAAATAATAGGGACTAAGAGATCTTTGTATTGTATCATTTACGAGACAATGTTGAAAGCAAGGGGAAATATTCTTTCTAAGATAAGTGAGTGAATGAGCCACCACAGTGATATGCATTTTTAAAAAAGTACAAAATGTCTTTGCCTCAAATTTAATAAGCACATTCTAAAAATACAGGTTCTACAGACTCATTCCAAATAGAATAGTAATAGGACAACAATTTTTCAGCATCTGTTTGCCCCATTGCAACAACCTCTTCTAAAGGATTAAGAAAATTTGTTTCATCAAAACCATTCGCATCATACTGTTTGCGATTTTTTAGGCCCTTGCGTGCAATAGCAAGGGCTTGACGTGCTAATTCTAACAGAATGGTTTGACGAAAAGGAGTTTTTAACCCCTCTTTTGGAACGCGTTGGCGCAACTCTAAAACTTCTTCAAAACACCAATCTTTTGTCAAAGCCTCCGCCTCATTAAGTGCTTCTCTATCATAAAGAAGCCCAACCCAAAAAGCTGACAACGCACAAATACGCTTCCAAGAACCACAATCCGCTCCTCTCATTTCTAAAAATCTTTTTAAGCGGACTTCAGGAAATAACGTTGATAGGTGATTAATCCAATCTCCCATATTTGGAATTGAATTTGCAACTTGTCCTTTTAATGCTCCATTCATAAACTGACGAAACGTTATGTGTGTACAATCATAATAACGACCATCACGAACAACAAAATACATTGGAACATCAAGGGCCCATTCAACATAATCAGCAAAACCAAAGCGCTCAGAAAATATAAAAGGGAGAACCCCTGTCCTCTGATTATCCGTATTACGCCAAATTTCAGAACGCCAAGATAAAAAGCCATTCGGACGTCCTTCTGTAAAAGGTGAGCTTGCAAATAATGCGGTCGCAATAGACTGTAACTTCATAGATACTTGCATTTTTTGCCGCATATCACTTTCAGATGAAAAATCAAGATTAACCTGAACCGTTGATGTGCGATACATCATATTAAGACCATTATGCCCCACTTTCGGCATATAATCAGTCATAATCTGATAACGTGACTTAGGCATTTTCGGCGTTTCAGCCAAAGTCCACTTTGGACTAGCACCAAGACCTAAAAAACCAATCCCTAATGGTTCTGAAATTTTCTTGAGAAGAGCTAAATGCTGCATCAACTCGTTATAAGTATGACCTATTGTTTTTAATGGTGCACCCGATAATTCAAATTGTCCCCCAGGTTCCAAAGAAATAGCCCCCTGATCACCTGATCCTACGAGCCCAATAATATTCCCTTCATCTAAAATAGGTTCCCATCCTAAAACGCTTTGCATCCCCTTTAAAAGCGCTCGGATTCCTCTCTCACCTTCATAAGGAACAGGAAGAAAACCATCTCTATAAAACGGAAATTTTTCATGTTCTGTACCAATACGCCAATCATCTTCTGGTTTATACCCCCCTTGGAAATAGCTAACCAAGGAATCTAAGTTATAAATTTCACTTTCATCGGTTATATCAAGCGCCATAACTTATCATATCCTATCATCGTCTTAAATGAATTGTTTAGAATGATTTTACAGACTTCTCAATCCATTGCCCAATCCCCCACGGTAGCATTAAGAAGAGCCAAAGCAGCGACAGCGGCAGTGTCAGCGCGTAAAATACGCGGACCTAATGATATTGGAACCACAAAAGGATGTTTTTTTAAAAAGCTCCGCTCTTCTTCACTAAACCCACCTTCTGGTCCAATGAGAACACCAGGTGTTGTAACGTCACGCTTTTTAAAAGAAGGTAATGGATTATGCGATTTATGCTCTTCATCACAAAAGAATAAAGGCTGTGTCTCATCCCACTGTGCTAAAAGTTCTGCTAATGATAGAGCAGATACGCATTCAGGCAGAGATAAAATGCCACACTGTTCAGAAGCTTCGATAACATTGGCTTCCATACGCGCCATATTGATACGCGTAACCTGCGTATGATGCGTTATAACAGGCTGCAAAATCGATACCCCCATTTCAACAGCTTTCTGCACCATATAATCCAACCGCGCGTTTTTAAGTGGAGCAAAGCAATAAATAAGATTAGAATGCCTCGTTTGTAATCTTTCTTGATGGATAAGCTGAACCACAACAAATTTTTTTTTTACAATGATAAGTTTAGCAAGCCATTCACCATCCTGTCCATTAAAAAGTAAAATTTCTGCTCCTTCTTTCATCCGCAAAACATGCACAAGATAAAAAGCTTGCGCCCCCTCTATCTTTATTTCTTCATTCAAAGCCAATGTCTGTCTAATAAATAATCTTTTAAGTTTATAATTTATGCGCATAAAAATTTTGCCAAAGCTCACTATCATCATCGAGAAAATGAAGAAAAATATATAACAAAAAGAAAAAAATATATCTATAGAACTATAATATATGAAAAATTTATAGAGTTTTTTTAGCTTTATGAGATGATAATAGGAACCTATCGGTCTTTAAGTGATTCTGCTTTCATAAAAGTTTAGATAATACACCGTTCATCTTTGAATTGGGTCATTGATGCATCCGTGGAGGAAAAAGATATGTCTGCTAAAAAAGCTACAATTATTACGATTACAACCCTCTTAGCCTTTATTTTGATTACAGTGGGAATTGGTTCTGTTGGAGCCGACGGGAAGCATACAGTTACCAAAGATGGCTATGGTATTTCTTCTGAGATTCAATAAGCACTGACCGACATCCCTTAAAAATTTAGTGTAACAAAATATTGCTAGCAACCTTCTAAGACTTGCATCAATATTATGAATCTCTTGTATTTAAAAGATTTTATAAGAAGCGTTGTTCTTCCTCTCTTCACTCATTTATCGACATACCAACCACGCTTATAACGTAGAGGACGATTTTTATGACTTTATCACGAATAGATTTAAAATGAGAGAATCTTACGATAGTGGAATTTCTTATTTAAGTTTAAAAACAACTTTAAATTGTAAACGGATGAGTTATAATTATAAAATAAAATGTTGTATAGACGAAAAACAATACTCAATCTGTATCAGTGGCTTTTGTAATTAAAAAATTACCATGATCTTGTCCTTTAGAGCTCAGAGAAAATGTAAAAGGCCATGCAAGGCTGTTAGCAAGGCATTGAACATCTTTACATAAAGTGTCTGATCTATAATTTTTTCGTAATTGTGCCTGTAGTATCAATTCATTCTGCTTCCCTTGAGAAATAGCAGTTGCAATAGCTCCCTGAATGGATAAACTCAAGTCTGCTGTATGCATCAATGACTCTGTCACTTTCATCACACCTTCTGAAAAGCTTGTCTGGATATCCCAGTGATCAAAAGTTGTGGAAAGAGAATCATCATTTGTTAAAAGAAATTGTTGTTTGTTTGAAAGTCTTGTTTGTAATTCATTCAAATCATACCCTAATAGCCGACCAGAAGACATCTTTAATGTTAATTCACTCTGCATTTTTGTAAAAACTTCCATCCAAGAATCAGCCAGTGTCTGTATCGTTGCAGTAAAATTCGTTTTGCTTTGTATAAATGGAATAAATCCTAAAGCTTCTAGAGCTTCCTGCATATCAATAGAAGCACCTGAAATATTTCCTCCAATACGCACTTTCTGTCCAACTGGCGTAACTTCAATATTACTTTGAATGGATCCACCCCAAATATTCGCATGCCCAAGATCAAAAATACCATGCCCATTTTTTATTTGTATTGCAGCAGCTAAATTTGTGAGTGAAATATTCCCTATTTTAGTTTGTGGTGCAGAAAGTCGTACATCCACCCCAATACAATCAAAATTTGTCATATCAAAAAATGAATTTTTCTTTTTGCTTGAAAAAAACATTGAGCCCAAAGTGCTAGAATCTAAGTTATCAAATGCTAAAGAGCCCATAATATTTGGTACAGAATCTTGGAAATCAAGTTCTAAAGCCCCACGCGCACTAGTTTGCCCCATCGTAAAGGTAACATTATTCATTTGGATATGCATTGGTTGCGCTAAAAAATGAGATTCCCATACAATGGGTATTTTTAATTTATGTCCCCAAAACTGATTCCCACCAATCCAAGACAATGTCTGATTCCATCCCGGAGAACGCATCGATACCTTTCCATCAAAAATATAATATTCAGATAACCGAGCCTGTCCTGTAAACGTTATTCCCCCACGCACAGAATTGAGACTTGCCTTAATCTGGCTTTTCCCTCCTGCAAGAAGCAGCAATGCTTGAGAAGCATCAATTGATAACTTTGTAAATTCTCCGCGCCAACGAGCATCTGCACGCAAGCGTACTTCCTCAGTCGATTCAGCCCAATCTAAAGTCGCATTTAATCCTGTTATTTTTTCTGCTACTCCCGAAAAACTATCGTGATACACAAGAACACCATTTTCAATAACAATCCTCCCAAAAGGTTGTTTCAAAAGATGCTCTAGCTCTGGATGTTCAGGATTATTTTTTAATATTTCACGCGCATTGCGTATTGCCAATCCTAATGCACCTTGTGAGCGAGAAAATCTATCAAAAAAATCTGCCATTGTTTCAACGGGCTTTTCCATAACAAATTGAGGACGCACAATCCGCGTCTCGGAAAAAGAAACATGCCCCCAAAGAAGATCTATTAAAGAAAGATCAACTTCTATTGATTCAGCTTCCAATAATGGCGTAACATCATCCATTTTTGATGTTAAAGTAACGCCGGAAAGAAATGCTTTAGGATAAGGGAAAAGATGTAACCGCGGTGGATCACGCAGTTGTACATTATAACCCGTCCATGCACTCAAATCCTGTGCTAAATGAATACGAATCGCATCTGTAGAGACAAGATAAGGTAAAACGAGAATCCCCACTCCAAATAAAAAGATAATTGTAATAAAAATTCCGCTCAAAAATTTTATTATTCTGATGTGCACAACATCCCTCTGCAGTTATCCCCCTATAACAGATTAAATACAAAATTAAATGATCGTTAAAAGATTTTTTATATCCTTATAATTCGCCTTATATCTTCATTATTTTTATTCTTTATCCAAAGTTTATTCAAACAGCAATGTTGCTGCTTCTTTATAAAGCAATTATTTAAAAGTCTTCTAAAACTATAAATCCACAACCTTATCAAACCATTCTTACCGTTATTGCTATAAAACTCTATCGTATCATTAGAAAATGCTTTACAAAAAAACAAACAGCCTTACCGAAAGGATCTCTGAATGAATAATATTATCGACGGGAAAAAACTTGCTGAAGAGATTATCGTAAAAGTTAAGGCCGAAACAACAAAGCTCCGCCGTCACTATAATATACAACCTAGTATCGCCGTTATTATTGTTGGAGATGATCCCGCAAGTCAAGTATATGTCGCCTCAAAAAATAAAAAAGCCGAAGAATGTGGGTTTCTTTCAATCAAACATGTCGTTTCCAAAGAAACCCAAGAAAAAGAACTACTTCAACTTATTGCAACATTAAACTCTGATCCAAAAATTCATGGTATTTTGGTACAGCTGCCTCTCCCTGCTCATATGAATACAAACCGCGTAACACAAGCCATTGCTTTTCAAAAAGATGTTGATGGTTTTCATTATATTAATGTAGGAAAACTCGCGGCAAATGCACTTGAAGATGCTATTATTCCCTGCACACCAGCTGGTGCCATGATGATGATTGAACAACAATGTGGGCAAGATTTATCTGGACTTGATGCTGTCGTTGTTGGACGCTCTAATATTGTTGGAAAACCTATGGCTGCCCTTTTAACAGCAGCCAATGCCACTGTGACAATTGCCCATAGTCGTACCCGTGACCTTGATGATGTGTGTCGAAGCGCTGATATTCTCGTAGCTGCTGTAGGCCGCCCACAAATGATTAAAAAAGACTGGGTGAAAAATGGTGCAATTGTTATTGATGTCGGTATTAATCGCGTTGCTGCACCAGAAAAAGGTATAGGAAAAACACGTCTTGTTGGTGATGTCGATTTTGAAAATGTAAAAGAAAAAGCTGCTGCGATCACCCCTGTTCCAGGAGGCGTTGGACCAATGACAATTGCCATGCTTATGGTTAATACACTCAAAGCCGCTGCGCGATCACACAATCTTCCTATACCAAAATTCTAAGAATTGTAACAATTCATTTTGCATGGTTTCATTGCACATGATTTACCATTTTTACATTCGTCATGTCATAAAAACAGATGCCCCTTGATCTGCACGATTAACGGATTGACGAAACACATGAAAAAGTTCGCGTCCAACACCATGTTCATTTTTTGAAAGATCAGGAGGCGTGGTTGTTCGCGCGTTAAATTTTGCTAAATCTTCCAAAAGAGTTAATTTACCCCCATGAACATCAAGGAAAACAATGTCACCATCCTGCAAACGTGCAATGGGGCCATTATCCACTGCTTCTGGTGTCACATGGAGAGCAGCAGGAATTTTTCCTGATGCCCCTGACATACGACCATCGGTTATCAATGCTACCTTTTGACCGCGATCTTGTAAAACGCCTAAAATGGTCGTTAACTTATGAAGCTCTGGCATACCATTGGCTTTTGGTCCTTGATAGCGAATAACAGCGATAAAATCTTTATCATGCAACGCTCCAGATTTAAAAGATTTTTGTAGTTCTTCTTGATCATTAAAAACAAAGACTGGTGCTTTAATCTGCCAATACTCTGGTTTAACAGAGGAAACTTTTATAATAGCTGTTCCCAAATCTCCCGATAAAACGCGAATACCCCCTTCAGGCTGGAATGGTTTTCTCCATCCTGCTAACACCTTATGATCACCACTTTCCTTGAGAGCAGCTTCACGCACCACACGTCCATCAGCAGAAAGCTTCACTTCAATTGCATAAGCATTGAGATCTTGACCACAAACCGTAGAAACATCTTCATGCACTAAACCTGCCTCGATAAGCTCGCGGATAATAAATCCTATCCCCCCTGCTGCATAAAAATGATTGATATCAGCCAAACCATTCGGATAAATTCGCGCTAAAAGAGGCACAACGGATGAAATTTCTGCAATATCATGCCATGTCAACTGAATACCGCAAGCCGCAGCTATAGCAATCAAATGAATCGTATGATTGGTAGATCCCCCTGTTGCATTTAACCCTACAATGGCATTCACAAAAGAACGCTCATCAATGATCATACCAAGTGGACTATAATGATCACCAAGATCTGTCATTTCAAGTACACGTTCCGTGGCTTCTTTTGTTAAAGCATCACGCAACGGTGTATTCGCATTAATAAAAGAAGCTCCCGGCATATGAAGCCCCATCATCTCCAGTATCACCTGATTAGAGTTAGCTGTTCCATAAAATGTACATGTTCCTGGTCCATGATAAGAACGTGCTTCTGATGCTAGAAGTGTTTGACGATCTATTTTATTTTCGGCGTAAAGTTGACGTATCTTCGCTTTTTCATCATTACCTTGACCACTTGTCATAGGACCAGCAGCTATAAAAATTCCTGGTAAATGACCAAATGTTAGGGCACCAATCAATAAACCTGGCACAATTTTATCACACACCCCAAGATACAATGCTGCATCAAAGACATCGTGTGATAAGCTTATAGCTGTTGCCATTGCAATTACTTCACGCGAAAAAAGGGAAAGCTCCATCCCCGCATTTCCCTGCGTAACACCATCGCACATCGCGGGAACACCCCCTGCAACTTGTGCAACACCACCAACCGTACGGGCCGACTCTTTAATTAAGTGAGGAAATTTTTCAAAAGGTTGATGTGCTGAAAGTATATCATTATATGCCGTGATAATGCCAATATTCCCAACGATATTTCCCTTCAAACGCTCTTTATCTATTGCACCACAAGCAGCAAAGCCATGAGCCTGATTGGCACATCCTAAAAAACTCCGTTTGGGGCGATGAACTTGTGCTTTTGCAATACGATCTAAGTAAATTTCTCGTGTTGATCGAGAACGTTCATAAATCCTTCGTGTAACTGTGGCAATTGTCTTGGAAAGTGCCATATTTCTCTCCCCCTTTCATTGTTTCTTCCCCTCATTCATTGAGAGAGATTACGTTTTATTCACCTTGTGTCGCATATTTTGATTCACTTATTTCATTTTCTGCAGGCGACCAATAAACCTGAACGAGATGAGGGGAATTACGCAAAATTGCCCGAATAGGCATTTCTGTTTCAGCCCCATCTTGACAAGCTTCCTCAAAACAATCGCGTTTCTGAAGACCCTCGAAATGGAGAATAATGCAACGAGATTGCATAATAACTGGCAAAGTTAGTGAGAGTCTTGGTTCAACAGCACTCTTAGCATGAAGGGGTAAAACAAGTGCTTGTGTTCGTAAATCAAGCGCTTGCTTTAAACGATCAGCATCAGGAAAAAAAGAAGCCGTATGTCCATCCTCCCCCATTCCTAAAACAACAACATCAAAGGGTTTAGGCAAAGTATTAACACGACTCGCCGCTGAAAAAGCAGCAAGTTCAGCAGTAATTGCTTTATGATAAAGCCCTACAAAACGTGCTTTTTCTGCAAAATTTTGTAACAAATGACACCGTACCATATATTCATTTGAACGTTCATCGTGTGTAGGAACAAAACGTTCATCGACCAAAGTGATAATGATCTTTTGCCAATCAATATCCGCTTTTGACAAATAATGAAAAAACAATTCTGGTGTTTTACCACCAGACACCGCTAAAACTGCTCTATTACGCTCAAGAACAGATATACTAAGCTCTGCGGCTACTCGATCTGCTAATGCCAAAGCTAAAGTCTGAGGGGTTTCAAAGTCTAAACGATCAATATTCATTCTATACATACTTATTGCTCTAAACTAAATTGTTCCATATACGTCCATCACGTTCTATGAGGCTCATCGAAGCAGACGGCCCCCACGAACCAGCGTTATAACTGTGAACAGGCTGTTTTATTGTTTCCCATCCCTCAATGATTGGATCAATCCAACGCCAAGCAGCCTCAACTTCATCACGACGCATAAACAGTGTTTGATCTCCACGAATAACATCCATTAATAAACGTTCATAAGCATCAGGATTACGTTCAGAAAATGCGGAAGCAAAACTCATGTCTAATGGAATGTGACGAAACCGCATACCGCCATAACTTGGATCCTTAATCATCAACCATTGTTTTACACCTTCATCAGGTTGGAGACGAATTACAAGCCGATTAGAAAAAATTTCATCTAAATCCACATTAAAAATATTATGAGGAATAGGTTTAAAAACGACAACAATTTCAGACATTCGCGTGAACATACGCTTACCTGTTCGTAAATAAAAAGGCGTATTGGCCCAGCGCCAGTTATCAATCTTAACCTTAAGCGCAACAAATGTTTCGCTCTCACTCGCTCTTCCCAGATCATCAAAATAAGACTCTACAGATATACCATTTGATAGACCAGAAAGATACTGCCCACGTACAGTATGCTGCCCTACATTATGGACATCAAGCGGTGTCAAAGAATGTAAAACTTTAAGTTTTTCATCGCGCACAGCATTAGCACTGTTGGTAAATGGTATTTCCATCGCAACCAAACAAAGTAACTGTAGCATATGGTTTTGAACCATATCGCGTAGAGCACCAGTGCTTTCATAGTATTCTGTACGCCCCTCTAACCCTAAAGATTCAGCAACGGTTATTTGAACATGATCAATATAATTGGAGTTCCATAGCGGTTCATAAAGTGTATTAACAAACCGCAATGCCATTAAATTTTGAACAGTTTCCTTCCCAAGATAATGATCAATGCGAAAGATCTGCTCTTCATTAAAGGCGCTTGCAAATACATCATTAAGTGAAATAGCTGTTTTTACATCGCAACCAATTGGTTTTTCAATGATAATCCGTGTTTGTGCTGTCACCAAATTATTTTTTCCCAACTTCATCGCAATATCAGTAAAAAGTGACGAACCAACAGCCAAATAAAAAGCTCGAATATCCGCTGAATCTTGTGACAGAAGGAGGGCTAAATCCTCCCATCCTCGGTTCGAGGAAACATCAACAGAAACATAGCTTAAACGTGCAAGAAAACGATTGAGTTCTGTTGAATTTAGATCTTTTGGATGGATATGTTTTTCTAAAGAAATGCGGACAAAATTTTGATATTCTTCACGACTTAGGGAAGTGCGCGAAACCCCAATAATACGTGTTGGCTCATTGAATTGCCCAGCACACTGACAATGATACAAAGCCGGCAAAAGTTTGCGCGACGCCAGATCACCATTGCCACCAAAAACAATACAATCAAAGGAAGAAACTGGAATAATTTTACGCACCATGAACTTGTTTATTTTCCATTCGATTATGAAATCCCATATCACTTATAAAAGCTTTCATCATTAAAGCAGACAGATACTAAATAAGCCATTAATTTTCTTCATTTCAAGCAATGTTTCCATTAAAGGCGATCCATTAAAGAAAACCAACGCATTGCTAAAAATATAAGCGGATAACGCAAAACGCGTCCCCCCGGAAAAGATGAAATCTTTAAGTCTTGGAAATAGGAAAAACGTTCATATTTTCCAGTTAACCATTCTGCGTATAATTTTCCCACGAAAGGAGCCAACATAACGCCATGCCCTGAATAACCACCACAATAAGTTATCCTTGAGAAAAGTTGGCGAACATAGGGCATGCGCTCAACTGTAATCGCTACCGTTGCTCCCCACCGATGGCTTAAATTGATAGAATGTAATTGAGGATAAATTTCAACAATTTGCCGTTTTATACGTTCATCTAAATTTAGAGGATGCTTATTATCATAACTTTCTACACCACCAAATAAGAGACGATTATCAATGCTTTTGCGAAAATAGCGAACCATAAAACGGGAATCATCAACCGATTCCCCCCCTATAAGAATTGAACTATGCTTTGGTAATGGATCCGTTGCTCCAATATAAGAGCGAATAGAAACAATATTTTTTTCAATAAAACGCTCCAGACCAAGTTTATACCCATTTGTTGCAAGTAAAACATGTTCTGCTGTTACACTGCCTTTTTCTGTTATCACTTTCCAATGGGCTTGCTTGCGCCTTATGGTCGTTACTTGTGATTTCTCATAAAGCTTAGCACCAGCATCTTGGGCTTTTTTTGCCAATCCAACAACCAATTTTAAGGGATTTATATGGCCGGTATCCGCATCATAAATACCACCACAATAAAAAAGTGATCCAAGTCGCCTAGATGTTTCAGCCCTATCCATAAAAGTAAGAGCCTGATAACCGTAACGTTGCATCACCTCAATATGCCGTTGATAAGAGAGAAGATCACGCCTTTTATGGGTCACAGAAAGTTGTCCTACTATCAAATCACACTGACAATCAGGCATCGCGCATAACGATAAAATATCTTTTTTAGCTTCTTCTGCTAAATCAAACAGAACCTTACTGCGCTCAAAACCATATTTTTTCTCTAATGTTTCTACCCACTGCCGTTGCCCCGTTCCTAATTGACCACCATTGCGCCCTGAAGCGCCATCACCAAAACGTGATGCTTCAAACAAAACAACATCCACTCCAGCTTTGGCTAAATGATAAGCAGCTGAAAGTCCCGTAAATCCACCTCCGATAATGACCACATCACACTGTCTGTATTCATCAAAACATGGATAAGAGGGGCGCTCTTTTAAAGTATCTTCATACCAAGAAATTCCTGGAGAAATTGGATTATCATCAATCGTTGTCATAAAATTTAAACATTCAGCAGGAGATATTCACGCTCCCACGGACTAATTACTTCCATAAAAGTTTCAAACTCTTGTCGTTTGATTGCAGCATAAGTACTGACAAACACATCCCCTAAAATAGCATGTATTGCTGTATCTTGTTCAAACAAATTAACTGCCTCAATGAGTCCACGCGGTAACTCAATATTATCAGCATTCACATTATTTGTCGTTGGCTCATCTGGCTCAATTTTTTGCTGTAAACCAATGAGACCACACGCTAAAGAAGCTGCAAGAGCTAAATAAGGATTCGCATCTGATGAAGGAAGCCTATTCTCGACACGCCGCGCTTGAGGAGCAGAACGAGGAACACGAAAAGCTGTCGTCCGATTATCATATCCCCACCGCAAATTAACAGGAGCCGAATTATCAGGTACAAGACGTCGATAAGAATTCACGTAAGGCGCAAGCATCACAAGAACCCCTGGCATATGTTTTTGCAATCCACCAATAAAATGCCGAAAACAGACACTTTCTTCACCATTCTCCTGTGTAAAAATGTTCATACCCGTTTTCTTATCAACGACCGATTGGTGAATATGCATCGCAGAACCTGGCTGCCCCTGAATGGGTTTTGCCATAAATGTCGCATACATATTATGTTTCAGTGCTGCTTCACGAATTGTTCGTTTAAACATAAAAACTTGATCCGCTAATTCAATAGGATCACCATGACGTAAATTGATTTCAAACTGACCTGCTCCTTCTTCATGAATGAGTGTATCAATTTCCAATCCTTGTGCCTCTGAAAAATGATAAATATCATCAATCAAATCATCAAATTCATTCACACCAGCAATTGAATAGCCTTGCCCTCCACCAATTGAACGCCCAGAACGACCAACCGGTGAAACTAAAGGGTAATCAGGATCGGGATTTTTTTGTACCAAATAAAACTCAATTTCTGGTGAAACAACTGGTTTTAAACCCATTTTTGTGTAAAAATGAACCACCGTTCGTAAAACATTGCGTGGTGTATAATCCACAACCTGACCATTTTGATACACAAGATCACAAATCACCTGTGCCGTAGGAGCATCTTCCCATGGCACAATGCTTAACGTAGAAAGATCAGGCTCAAGGCGTAAATCACCATCTGCTTTAGGATATTCAAAACCATGACCATCTTCAGGATAATCCCCTGAAATTGTTGCCATAAAAACTGCTGAAGGCAATGCCAATGATGTTTCCGATGTAAATTTTTTAGAAAGCATCATCTTACCCCGTGGAACTCCTGCTTGATCAGGCGTAATACATTCAATATCCTCTACCTTACGAAAAGAAAGCCATTGTGAAACCTGTTCCCAATTATTCACACCACGTAAACTTTTGAGAAAACGAGAGACAGGTTTAAAATTCTTACTTTTCGTTTGTTTAACATTTTTTACAGCCATAACATACCAACTTTAAAAACAATTAAGTCCTATTTTTATTGTATCAGCCCATGCATAAACGACACAAAAAAAATTTATCAACTGATATTTTTGAAGAATACTATAAGATTCATCAAGGTAAAAGAATTTTACGCTCAACAAGCTATCCTATCACCATCAAGCTATCCTATCACCATAGTGAAAATTGGTACTGCACGCGATACATCGGTCGAACCTTCTCCTTATATAAAACAGTGCGAAATACCATAGGGAACATAACCTAATTCCGATTCAAATAATCATATACAAGCAAACATTGGCGAGAATAATAAAGGCGAGATATTTAATTTCCTTTTGGTTGTAGCAATGCTTAATTAAAAGAAAAGAAACTTTTTTAATATGAAGCAAGTTTTGTAACTCTATTGTTATCCACATAGAAGTAAACACCCTAGGATGGTGAGTAGCCTTTACAGCTAGTGCTTACAAACACTCACCCCGCCATAATATGCGTAAATGTATTTTCAGGATAAGTCATACGCTCAACATTTCCGACATAAAACTTAACCATCGCCTGCATAACAGAGCTATCAACCTTGTTCTGAGCGGATGGTACGACTCTGCACTTATATCAATTCCCACCGCTTGACATTGCACTTCGCACACAATATTTAGAGCTAAGAATCCAGTAGAGCATACCAAATCCAATAGATAGGATTTTTTGCTAATTGCGCCATGCGTGATTCAACATTTGATAATCTCCAGCCCACTAAGAGGTGTGTTATTTATATCTCAAAAGCCCAAAAATCAGGATATGAAAACACAATAATATCAATTTTCTTTGAACTAACGTCCTTCATCGTCGATCTTCCACCATCGTAAAATCTTTTTTGTATCAGTTGCTTTCACATACTTTGACTTATGATCTCGTGATACTGTGCAGACCGAGCACACGCCCCCATGCAAATGCATCCTATTAAGCCTAATCCTATTGGATTCTAGCAAAGACAATGCAGCACGTAACTTCGTCGCAGTCATACCAAAACGCGATCTATCCCCGTTTGCCAGTACATGACACAATCTCAATGAGATTTTAGGTAATATGTCAAAATGGCGAGCAAGAGCGATGATGTCATGTCATTCGATAATATTATCACACTGGACATTTATATGTTTTCTAATAGATAATTCTATCTCTTCTCGAAGTTTTACAGAGATATTAAAATCTCTACCTTTAAAACCATCTTTTTGCGCTAATGATATTTCATAACCAGACGCAAATTCCAAGACCCAGCAACATAACAATGATGTCCCGCACGTCCATTAAAATACCCTGCTTTTTCTCGCTCTAGGCATTCATAGCCCGACCACGTAAAACAGGGTACCAATTACAATATCAGACCATAAGACTGCAAGAGAAAGTTCTTTTATAAATAGACATTTTTTATCTTTCCATTGCCTCTTAAACAAGCTATCCTGTTCATATAACAAGTTATATGTATAATATATATAACTTCTACAAAAGGAGGATTCATTATGTTCCGTGAAAATCTTTGGTAATACACTCAAGCGATTGGATCACTAGTCGCCCGTCAATAATATAGTGCGAGTTAAGAAATTGGGGGAGATAAGCTATGCAACTCGTGGATCATCCTTTTGTGAAATTCAATCAACCCAAGCCGATTTACAACTTCATATATCCGCTATTTCGCACTATTTCAAATGAATTTTACAATTACCTAGACTTTAATAAGCTAGCGCAAAGTAAGCAGATTCCACAAGCGCGTACCATTTCTCTTTATTTGCATATTCCCTTTTGTGAAACCATCTGTTCCTTCTGTCCCTTTCAGAAAGGGGCCTACAAGCACGTTAAGCAAATCGAATCTTATATGTCAGCGCTTACCACAGAGATCAGAAACAAAGGAAATTTCATTCGCTCGCTTAAAGGGCCCATCCGCAGCATCTATATAGGGGGCGGCACACCGTCGCTTTTGTCTGCAGATAATATCCGCCACATCGGAAAAGTATTGCATGCCGAATTTGAGCTCTCTTCCTTAACTGAGCTTACACTGGAAAGCGAACCGAAAAGCGTCACACGTGATAAACTTTATGCTGCCCGTGAGATCGGCGTTAACCGGATCAGCTTCGGTATACAGAGTTTCATTGAGCGTTTCCGATCATTGTTTAACCTCACCTCAACACGTGAACAAATCAACAATACCGTAGCTTGGTCACAAGAGATAATTGGACATGTCGGTTTAGACCTACTATATGGCATGCACAGCCAACAAGCCGAAGAACTATTATACGATTTGAAGCAAGCAAGCGAGCTTCACCCTGAAACCATCAACCTCTATGCAATCAACAATCTGGCTATCACGTCGCAACTGCATAAGTCTTACGCACAAAAAGGG
>NZ_JBHIQG010000003.1:26938-34892 GCF_042196425.1 Bartonella sp. AD328YNZD
CTGAAACCATCAACCTCTATGCAATCAACAATCTGGCTATCACGTCGCAACTGCATAAGTCTTACGCACAAAAAGGGTTGAAACCGTCCAGCCTACAGCATCGACAGATGCTTCGATTATTTAGCGACATCGTTATGCGCAGCTGCGGCTATGCGCCGTGTAATGGGCATTCCTATATCAAAATTTCCAATAACACTCCTCTAACGCTCGCTAAAACGAGTTCAGCTAATCATTTCCGCTATCACAAATATTTGCATGGTTATCATGATGATTATGTGGTTGGCTTTGGGGCGTCAGCACTGTCGATTCTCGGCTCACTCGTCACACGCGCCAATCCCAGTCGAAGCGAATACATTACCGACATACAACTTAAAGGCAAATCCAAAGTATACTACAATTGGGTATCAGCGGAGCAACAAGCCTCCAAGGCTTTGTGTATGCGGCTACCTTATAACGGCTATGCAAAAAAAGAAAGAATTGACTGGACCGCACTCCCCTCTTTTGTATACAATAACCTACAACAGCTCATAGATGCAGGTCTCATCGCAGAAAGTGATAACGATCTCCAGCTCACTCAGCGTGGTTGGCAATGGTATTCCAACCTTATGTATTTTCTTCTATCTCAGGAAGACAGGAATATCTTGGACGGCTATGTCTCAAACATGCTGAATACAACCGCCGTACTTGATGGAACAGTGGAAACCTGTGTGGCATCTTAAGGAGAACAGAATGTTCACGCTTTTTTCCAACAAGAACATACGCTATTTTTGCCTAACCGTTAGTCTGCTCGCCTTACTCAGCGGTGCTTTGCGCACTGCCATCCCGCTATTAGCAAGACAATCTGGATATGGCGTAGTCGGAGTAAGTTGGGCGCAAGGTCTCTTCTCATTAGCGTGGCCAATTTTCGGCATCCTTGCAGGCGTTTTACTTGATCGCTGCGACAAAATAAAACTTGCCACCTCAGCTCTCTTCATCTTCATGCTACTGCATATTGTCCTGTTCATACTGCTCATGATACAGATTACTCCAGCCGAACAAATTTTCTTCTATGCAACCATTGCTGGATTCATCGTCGTTTCTGCCGAAGCTTATATAATGACGATTCCACCACTTATCATGGAGGGAGAGCGATTGATGACCTTCTACTCTATTGTCTTGTTTTTAGATTTCGGGGTCTCCTATTTTCTTGCCCCTGTCATAACAAGCAGCATTTTAGCGCATAGCACACTGCTATTTCTCGGCCTGTTAATCGTGCTTTTTATCGCATTGATTTTTACCGCTCGCCATGCTGTTCCGACATCGCCAACACCTGATAAAGAAAACATCACTTTCCGTTATATCATTGCCGGCTTTCGTTTCATTTTTTCAAATCGGCATCTTACCTCCCTTACATTACTCACATTCTTTCTATCGGTGGTATTTGGAGCATTCCTAACCTCATTCATCTTCTTCGTTACCGACAGTCGGTATCTGGGCCTACATAGCAGCCAATATGGCGTGATGTTTGCAGCCTACGCACTTGGAACAATGGCAGGTGCCCTATTTGCGCCGCGTATACGCTATGCACCGGTGCGCCTAGCTGTTCTCACTGACGGTTTAGGAACGGTTGTCTTGCTGCTGATTCCAGCCTTTTCAAAAAGTGCTGTCGTCGTATGGGGCGTCACCTTTATCGCTGGCATTGGAGCAAGCTTATGGTTTATTGGTGTTACCGCCTTCAGGCAGCGCCTCACACCAAAGCAACTTCTCGGGCGAGCTAATTCTGCTTTTCGGGTGATAGGCTATGCTGGAACGCCGGTCGGAAGCTTTTTGGTCGGCGTCCTTGGTTCTTTTATATCATTGCAGTTTGCTGCCACCTTTATCGCTGGACTACTATTGGTGGCTATCGCGATAACGCTTCCATTTCTTTGGCAAGCTGATCATATAAACACCCCCAACCCTGCCACGAGGTAACAGCTGCTTTTAAAAAAAGACACGGTCAAAAAAGGCACACATACCCTATTACGCAATCGATTGATTTATTCTTTGGACGAGAAAATTATCACCATAATGGCTGATAGAGCCAGCGGCACTATAGAAGCAGCCAAACAAACGCTAAAGACAAAACAGCCCCTTTACGTTGCATTGGGCGATGATCCAACGCCTATATGAAGGATGCAGAGAGCTTATAGCGTACGAAGTGCAATTCTTAACTAAAAACTCCGCCCTAGCAATGCCTACGTATACTCCAGTTAATCCATCACCCGCTGGACATCAAATGCCTCACCCCTTTACTGCTCCTCAAAATACATTTTGCTTCACTTACGCGCCGTATTCTTCCTTTGTAATTAAAAGAGCAGCCCTCCTTTCCTAATTTATGATCTCTGCCTACACAACGCAGCAACAGATACGACCATATATGCAATCACGCCTTAGGACCTGCATAGTAGAAAGCTTAGTTCGAGAGATTCATAAAGCCTATATCCCAATAAATTTGCCGCCCAATCCATCTTTTAAAAGGGCGGTTTTATATAAACCGTTAGAGCAAGCTATGAAATCCTTAGGTGTATTAGAAATAATTGGCGGTTTTTACCTCAGACCAATGTTGATTGACTTTTACTCGTACATATACGCAAGCGGTGCTACTCTTTTCTCAGATAAAAAGGACATAATCGTTACCATCTGACCTATTATTGTTTGAAAATAAAAAAAAAGTATCAGTACGACTGATGATATTGAAGAGCTATCTCATTATGTGGCTGTACTTAATTACGGCATTGGGAAGCTAGACACGCAATCACCCGTTTCTGCGCGCCTTCTGCATGATATTCATAAGATTTTATTACGCGATAAACGCGGTACGTCCAAAAGCCTTGGCGAATTTCGCAAAGCACAAAATTAGCTTGTCGGTACGCAACTAAAGACAGCCTCATTCGTACCGCCCACTCCTACCACAGCCCCCCTACTCTCTCTACTACCATCCCCCGCTTAGAATCGCGCCAACTCATCACCGGTGCCTCGTTAAACACCACACCAGTCTCAAGGGCGGTAAAATGCGCCTTGCCGCATTTAATCTTCAGCATTTCTTTAAGACGCAAATCAAACTCGCTATTCGTTCCTTTTGTTTCCAGCACAAAGTAAAGCTTTTGTTCGCCATCCCGCTCTAAAAAAAACGTCCAATCAGGCGTGTAAGAGCCAATGGGAGTAGCTATTTTAAAACTTCTTTGCAGTTTAAAAAACAATCTTACATCAGAGTCGTTATCGAGATTTTGCGCAAACTCTTTCTCAATACGGCTCTCACAAATCACATGATCATAAAGACTTTTCTCATTGATCACCGCCGGCCATATGATCGCCTTTTCTGACCTAATTTTACAGATGTGGAATCAATCTTATTGTGATGCGCACATCCAGAGATTATTTTATCCTCTGCATTAGAACCAAAAACATAAACAATACGCAAGCGGCTTCGGTAAGAAGGCCAAAAGCTCAATCTCAACCTACACGAAAATGCATGTGCAGGCGAATGCCCCCATAATATGCAATATTTCAAGCACGTCCATAGTGGTACCCCTTTTAAAAATTGTGCCTATGGCTTATAATAATCTCCAAGATACACATTTAGCCCTTATCTGAAATAACTCGATTTTGGATTGATGAGAACGAAAACGCGCTGCAATAATCACGTTATTTAGCCCTAATGACCGGCACACGGAAGCCAACAGTCCTGCACCACCAACGACTAAATAACGGTATTTCCTATCATTTTTGATCATATCCTCCACCCTTATTGTTTAAAAATATATATTTCATCAACAAGATGTGCGCAGCGAGCCCGTACATTTACGCTGCTAAGTCTCCATGTACGGTTTTCATTCTCAAACGCAAAACCATCTTTAGCTGAAGCAACTTGATATTGCAGTGCCTGTCCATAAAGCATATGCACAACTAGTACCAAATATACACAGGGCAGTGCGCATTTTTGGTTGTATTGTCATGAGAGAGAAGACCAAAAGCTTTATCCAAAAAGCACCATAATCTAAATTATCAAGAGCATTCTTCAAAGTCTCTGAATAAGACCTGTAATAAACAGGATTTGCAAAAATAACACCGTTAGCGACTGCAATTGTTTTAACAAATGCATGCACTTCAGCACCGCTGATTGTATTGTAATAACTTATAAAAACAACAACTTTTTTAAATGCCTCCTCAACGGCGTATGAATATAAGCACATTTTTTCTCGTCATTTTTTAAGGTATTAAACTCTTCCAATCTACCGAACTTACTCTTAAATTGAAGCCGAATGATTTTAATAAATCCATATTATTTTAAAATTCAATAAAGAATATTGAGGCTACAATCAAAGGCACTTCTTTTCAATATTAAGCAAGTTTTGTAACCTATATTGTTATCTCCATAGAAGTAAAACAGCCTCTATGGACGGTGAATAGCTATGCCTTCACAGCTAGTGCTTTACAAGCGCTTTTATAACACTCACTCTACCCCAAACATAGGATTGCATTTTATTAAATAACCCACGCGCATATAATTAAAGATAGAAACGATTAAGCTTGCACCAATCATGCCAAGCCAATAGCCAATAAAGTCATATTCAAAAAAATGCGCCATTAGCGCTCCCCCCAATAGGCCTAACCCCCAATAACTTATTGCTACAACAATTGTTGACCAAAACGTATCAAGCAAACCCACAAGTATGCCATTGAGCATAGCTCCTAAAGTGCCAAAAGCAAAAGACAATAAGATGAATGGAAGCAACTCCCAAGAGAAAACAATAACGCGTTCTGAAGAAATATTAAAGATAGTTGTAAGGATAAATTCATAAGAGAGATAAACAACCACTGATAAAAATAAGACATAAGCTACAGCAAAAACTGTGACACTTATACGCAACTGTTTTAGAGCCATATTATTCCTATCTGCTCTATACCACGCTGCTATTGTCGCAGCTGCGCTGGAAATTCCCAAAGCCACCACAGAAATAAGCATATCGAGACGCATCCCTATCGTATGTGCAGCCAAAGATTCGACCCCATAAGCCGTAATCATAAATGCAATGACCGAAGGAAAGCCTTCCGCAATAAGAATACGTATACCAATGGGTAGCCCTACTCGCAGCAATTTTATTATTCGTGAAATCTCTAACTTTGGTCTCAAATAATTAAAGCGAAAAGAATGAAAAGCAGAATTGCGGGACAAAATTATTGCCGCAGCGATAACAATTAAAATACGGATCAAACTGCTCGCAACTCCAGCACCAAAGACACCTAATCCGCTCGCAGAACCTATACCAAAAATAAGCGGCCAAGAGATAAAAAAATTCACGATGATAGCTGCAAGCATAACCCAGGTTAAAGGCTGTGGATTACCAATTGCTGACAGCAATCCCCGGCTATTCACATAAAGATAAAAAAACACCCCTCCTATAGCAGCACCACTATTATATTCCTGCGCTATATTGGCAATTGTCCCATCTTGGCCGAGAAAACACAAAATATTCCTCGTGTTGAGTAAAATGATCGCACTCACCGTTCCAATCAAAAGGGAAAGCCCTATTCCTTGATCAAACCATGCCTTTAATGCATATCTATCTTGTCTACGAAAACTTTCCGCAAGTTTTGGTGCAACCGCGGTAATAATACCTAGCCCAAACAACATAACAAAACTAAATATACTCAGAGCTAACATTGTACCACTCAAGGCTTGCACGCCTAAATGCGCTACAAGCGCTGCTTCTGTGAAGGAAATCATCATCTGAGAGATAAACCCAACAACCAGTGGCATGCCAAGAGATAGCAATTGCTTCATCACAACAAACATTGTGAATACCCTTCCATATTGAAAAGTGTATGAAGCTCGGATCTTTTAAACAAAACAATTGATTTGTTCCGTAAAATCTTTCCATCGCAAGTCTTGTGTAAAAGATGCATAATGAAAACGCATTAAGGTAAGAGGAGAAGCGCAATGCGCCTTATTGTTTTTTTTGGAATGCCATGCGTTTTTTGTACAACATTATACCCCCAAGCAGTTACAGTCGGTGATACAATACTCTTAGCAAGCGTTTGTTCATCTTGCACATCCATTTTCAGTATTTCCAATAAAATTTTTTGGTACGGTTGGTGGGATTTGAACCTACGACCTCTGGTGCCACAAACCAGCGCTCTAACCAACTGAGCTACAACCGCATAAAAAGAAAATGTATCATAACTGTTCACGATTTTGTAAGCATTTATCCTTTGCTTATGTGACATAAGGAAAATCAACAAAGTTTGCAAGCCCCTTTAAAAAAATCTCGCAATTTTTTGTGAAGAAAAAAGCGTTTTTTACAAAGGAAATTTTGCCCAATGCTCAAGACTATGATCACGATAGCTTTTTATGTTATCAACTCCATCTTGTTGCATCATCTGCAAAATCTCTTGCAGAATAGTTATGACAAGATCTGGACCTTCATAAACCATCCCACTGTATAATTGAATCAAATCTGCACCAGCTTTTACTTTTTCCAAAGCAGTTTGTGCGTCCTTTACACCGCCAACACCGATAATTGCAATCTCCTTCCCTAACTTTTGACGCATTTTTGCAAGCACAATAGTAGAACGTTCAAAAAGTGGACGTCCAGAAAGCCCTCCCTCTTCATTGCTGAGGTGACTATTGCTAAGCCCCTGGCGTGAAAGAGTTGTGTTAGAAACAATCAGCCCATTAAAATTAGAAAGCTTTATTTCTTCAGCAACATCATCTAATTCTTTCTCTGATAAATCAGGAGCAATTTTTAAAAAAATGGGAATGGAGAATCCATGCTTTTTCTCTTGCTCATTTCGCACTTGCGAAATTGCACTCAACAAAAGATGCAAACTGTCACGGGCCTGTAAATCACGTAAGCCTGGTGTATTAGGAGAAGAAATATTAACCGTAAAATAATCAGCAACATCATAAAAATGAGCAATACCAACAGTATAATCACCAATCTTATTAACCGTATCCTTATTGGCTCCAATGTTAACGCCTACAACACCAGTTTTTTTACACGCGCGCAATCTGTTGTAAACAACTTGATGTCCATCATTATTAAAACCCATTCTATTAATAATTGCTTCATCTTCTTTTAAACGAAAGAGTCGTGGTTTAGAATTTCCAATCTGAGGCTTTGGTGTCACTGTCCCAATTTCTGTAAAACCAAATCCTAAACGAAAAACACCATCCACAACCTCTGCATTTTTATCAAACCCCGCTGCAAGACCAATAAAATTTTCAAACTCAAGCCCAGCAACAGTTACACACAAACGTTTATCGATAACCTTTTGACAGCCATTTAATCCACTTTTCAGCCCGAGAATCGCTAAACCGTGTGCTTGCTCTGGATCCAACATAAATAAGGCAGAACGGCCAATACAACGAAAAAAACTCATCAATCCTTCTCCACAACATAAAAATGATCCATCGCACCTCACCTATATCTTTTAACACAAAAGATTACCAATCAAAGAGAGCATATTATCCAAATAATACTTGCTCTCTTCTATAAGAAACTTCAGCATAAAAATCCATTAATAACCATACACATTTATATTGATGCATACCGTGTAAAAACTTTTTATTCTTTAAAAAACGTTTCTCTTTTTTGCTACTGTTCAGAGATAAACTTTCAAACCTAAACCTTATAAAATGCAGCACAAATTGAGACATCAATGGCTCTTCACCAAAGCCTTTCTCTTCTTTCTTATAGGTAAGCTTATACCCCCCCTTTAAAAGGCAAAAAAATTATCTCTATTCTCAAAGTTACTTTGTCTAATATCATATAATATATTGATTTTAATGATAATTAATCGTTATTCATATTGAATGAGAATCCCGAATATCGTAAGATTGTCTCATTTCAAATCTGTTTATCTTGAATCAATCAAAACCATTCGCTTGCACGTCACAAGCGAAGCTGGCGTGTGGGTAAAAACTGTATAAGAA
>NZ_JBHIQG010000004.1:0-31785 GCF_042196425.1 Bartonella sp. AD328YNZD
TCAATTGATTTTTCAAAGAATAATTAATAAAATTCTTTCAGAGAATACGCCACCGTCACTATGAACAATATTTCTCAAAATATCAAATAGAATTCCTTTCTTGTGAAAAAGAAAATATCAACAAATGTTATCATCGTTGCCCCCATGATACATATGAATGCCCATAGATCACATTCTCTTATACACTAACCTTTCATCACGATGATGCTATTCGAACGTCTAAAAGACATTAACATCACTTAGAAAAAAGCAAATTTACACTAAATTTTTTTGAGCCATTTGTTCTGAACAGGTACAATCTTTAAAATTGGTTTTATTGAGGTCTATTTATTTGCAGAACAAGTATAAATAAACTTATCCAATGAAGCTTTTAGCCTTCTATTTTATGAAGAACACCATACAGAAAAATTATAAAACAGTATATGAATTAAAAAAGTAAATAGGACACATATCAGTTAATCCAAATGCTAAAAGGTTGCAAGTGAGAGAACTTCTTTGATGAAACTAAGAAAACATACCATCATATTAAAGCGACTGAGAGAAAAAACTGCAACAAACAACGACTAAAAGATTCTAAAAAAACAGGAAAATAAATAAAAAACGAAAAAGGTAGAATCTCAAAACTTTTAAGCGATCTATTTTTCTATTGGACATTTCCCTATTGGTGGGCCCGGAGGGACTCGAACCCCCAACCAAGCGGTTATGAGCCGCTGGCTCTAACCAATTGAGCTACAGGCCCTACATAGGTTGTTTCTCTCTAAACTAAAATGCCCTATGATACAAGAGCTGACAAAGATTATAACCCATCTTTTTCTCTTTTTTTCTCTTTTCTATTGGTTTTTTTTCCAGTGCTCTAATTTCTTTACAAAAACTCTCAAAAATGAGAAAGTAATAAACTGATAAATATTAAAGGAATAGATATGATAAAAAAGAAAATTCAACCACTGAAGGGGTCTCTGGTTAAAACAGCTATATTAGCATTCACACTCTTAACCACTTCATTGACTGTGCATGCTGAAGCAAACAAAATAAAAAATGCAACAATCACAGTGACTGCAACCGGAGAAAGTCAAGCAGCACCGGATATGGCCATTATTAATCTAGCCGTTGTTACCTATGACAAAACTGCCCAAAAGGCATTAGCTTCTAATAATCAATCCATCAATGATATTATAAAAGCTTTTAAAAACAATGGTATCCAAGCAAATGATTTGCAAACATCAGGCTTATCCATTTATCAGTCGACCTCTGATAACCACCACGAAAAAAAGAATAATGAAAAACTCTATCATGTTTCAAATTCTTTAACCGTGCGCATTCGTGATCTTACCAATGCTGGTAAAATCTTTGATCAAGCGATGACACTAGGTGTTAATTCAGTTAACGGCATTACTTTTACCAACGCAGATACAAAGCCATTTTATCAAGAAGCACGTAAAAAAGCCATTACTGAAGCCATTGAAAAAGCGCAAACGATAGCACAAGCTGCCGATTTAAAATTAGGAAAAATTATTGAAATCAATGAAAAGGATGATTACTACCATCCAGCACCACGTCTCATGAGTAGAGCAGCAGATGCAAGCTACGCAAATACAAATTTTGCAGGTGGTGAATTAAATTATAATGTGAGTGTCACTGTAGTCTTTGCGATCGATTAAGTCACCAACTGTTGTATAAAAAATCACATTACTGGCCTTCACGTAGAAGACCAGTAATGTGATAAAGATAATCTTCCTCAGATAATAATTCGTCTTCGTAAATCTCTATCTGTTCGCGTGCAGAAATACGCGCGATATGTACCGTCTGACAATCTCCTGATACCAATGGATGCCACCAATGAAGATCTTTTCCCTCGTAAATTAATCTATAAGCACAACTTTCTGGAAGCCAACAGGCTGTTTTAACTGTTGTAATGTCTAGCGATATACAATCTGGTACAATTGATTTACGATGAGCATAATCTCGACACCTGCAGGTTTCCCCATCTAAAAGACGACAAGCAATACTGGTTGCATAAAGGTCACCCGTATCGTCGTCCTCAACTTTATGGAGACAACAACGGCCACAGCCATCACAAAGGCTCTCCCACTCAGAAATGGAAATCTCTTCTAATTTTTTTACTTTCCAAAAGGGAAGTTCTTCACTCATAAACTCAGATACACCTTTTTAAATTAAGACGATCTATAAAAAATGAAACATTTAATTTCTATAATTTCATCTATTTTTGTCTCTTAAAAAGATTAAACTCAATGTATAGTTTAAACCATGTTCTTAAAATCCATCTGAATAAAAAGAGAATATTCAAAAAATAGCGTATATAAATGAACGTAACCTATTAAAACATCTTTTTGTAAACTTAACGAAGAATAAAATGCGTCACCTAAAATGATAGAAAAATTCCGCAAAGAATATACATTTTCATCAAAAAGTCCGTATGTTGCAATATAAGTTTATTCCTAATAGATCTCATTTCTTAAAAAACGAGCCGTGCTATACGCAAGGTAGTGTTTTATCGTTCATTTTTTGAAAGCCCCCCTACTCTTTACTCCATAACCACCCTTTGCCCTATATCTATTGAGATAGTATAAAGCCCCAAAGATAAGAAAAACATTAAACATCGTAAACTTTCTAGATTATTCAAATTCTTCCTATGTTTTTCTCAAAAAAGTATCCAAGTACAACATGAAGCACCTCCCCCCTTCATTAAGAAGAAGAAGAAGGAAGCTATTAAAATGCACACGAATTCCTTTATTTAAGAATCGAGAAAACTGCGCAATTTTCGTGAACGGCTAGGATGTTTTAATTTACGAAGTGCCTTTGCTTCGATCTGACGAATACGCTCTCTTGTAACTGAAAATTGTTGTCCTACTTCTTCCAACGTGTGATCTGTATTCATCCCTATTCCAAAACGCATACGCAAAACACGCTCTTCCCGCGGTGTTAATGAAGCAAGAACGCGTGTTGTCGTATCTCGCAGATTAGCTTGGATAGCAGCATCAATTGGTAATAACGCATTCCTATCCTCAATAAAATCACCCAAATGGGAATCATCTTCATCACCAACAGGCGTTTCGAGTGAAATAGGCTCTTTTGCAATTTTAAGAACTTTTCGTACTTTTTCTAACGGCATAGAAAGCTTGCTAGACAATTCTTCTGGTGTTGGTTCTCGTCCAATTTCATGGAGAATCTGACGCGAGGTACGAACGATTTTATTAATTGTTTCAATCATATGAACAGGGATACGAATTGTACGTGCCTGATCAGCAATTGAACGTGTAATAGCCTGACGAATCCACCATGTCGCATAAGTTGAAAACTTGTAACCGCGCCGATATTCAAACTTATCCACAGCCTTCATCAAACCGATATTGCCCTCTTGAATAAGATCAAGAAACTGCAAACCACGATTGGTGTATTTTTTTGCAATTGAAATGACAAGACGCAAATTAGATTCTACCATCTCTTTTTTCGCAATTGTTGATTCGCGTTCACCTTTCTGCACCTGCATAACAATCCGACGAAATTCACCAATCGAAATAGCCGTTTCTTGCGCAAGATTTTGTATCTCACTTCGCAGTTTATGGATTTCTTTTGCTTCACGCACCGAAAACTCTTTCCAACCAGGTGTAGGCAAAGCAGCAATATAATTCATCCAATCCGCGTCCAATTCACGCCCTTGGTATTCTTTTAAAAAATCCTCATGGCCAATGCCATAGCTATTGGCAATCCGTTTCAGCTTACCTTCATTATGAATCAATCTCTTATTAATGTCATAAAGCTGTTCAACTAAAGCTTCGATACGATTTTGGTTTAAAGAAAGAGATTTTACTGCTTGAATCAACTCACCCTTTAATTGAATATATTTCTTCTTCTGAGAAGATGTAAGTGCCCCCTCTTTACGCTCTGCCAAACTGCTTTCAACATGCTGATCTTGTAATTTTCGTAATTTTACATAGGTTTGAGCAATAAAATCCAATGTTTCCATAACTTGAGGACAAAGTTCATTTTCCATTGCAGCAAGCGATAAGTTAACATCGTCCTCGTCTTCTTCATCATCGTCTTCAATGTTTCTCTCTCCTGCGCTCTCCCCCATATTACGTATACCAGAAGACATTTTTTCTTCTACTGTCTTATCAACTTCACTTCGCTCAATAACAGGAGCCTGCTTTGCTTCTGGACCAGCATAAGTCGTTTCAAGATCAATAATTTCACGAAGAAGAATACGCTGCTCTTTTAACTCGTCACGCCAGATAATAAGAGCCTGAAAAGTCAAAGGACTCTCACAAAGTCCCGCAATCATTGTCTCACGGCCTGCTTCAATACGCTTAGCAATGGCAATTTCGCCTTCCCGCGAAAGAAGCTCAACAGCTCCCATCTCACGCAAATACATACGCACCGGATCATCGGTGCGATCTGTTACTTCGCGTTTATTCGTTGTCGTTGCAATTGCGTGGCTAGAGGCTTCTACTAAATCCCCCCCCTCTACCGTAACTTCTTCTTCATAATTTTCAGACTCAACTTCATCCTCATCATCCACAACATTAACCCCCATCTCAGAGAACATCGCCAAGATATCTTCAATTTGTTCGGATGTAACCTCGTCAGAAGGAAGAACTGCATTGAGTTCATCCATCGTTACGTAACCATTTTTTTTGGCAAGTTTAATCATTTTCTTGATGGCATCATCAGAAAAATCAAGAAGAGGGCCATCTAAACTCGCTTGGCTTTTTACTTCTGCATTATCTTTCTGTTTAACCTTTGTTGCCATACCATAACTCCACTCGATCACGCCATAGTTTCTATGTGACCAGCTTTTTTGTTCTCACTTCAATCACCCAATAGTTTCTTATATATATTTCTTAAGAGATTACTATTAGAAAGAATACATTTTGTATACACCTTGTCATTCAGCCAAAAACGCGGGAAAACTCCAGAAGTTTCCCCGACACCTCTCAGTCCTTCTGAGATAATCTCTGTACCCTATCGTAAGAACCAATTTCCCGCTTTTCCTAAAATTTGCCCGCTTTTCCTAAAATTTAATTGTCATCTTTATAAGAATGTCACTCCACATAAACTTCCTCATCTAAAATTTAAGTGACTGATTCGCATTAAAAAAGCGAATCATTTTATCGTATCTTGTGTATTCCCGTCTATTTTTTCATCCAACCAACTTCCAAATCCTTCAATTAACGCTTCTGTTGCCTGCATCTGCTCCAGCTCATTTTTTACCTCACGAAGCAGATCAAAAACCTCACTCTTAGGATTTTCTACAAGTTGCTCTTCAATATCCTGTAACCTCTTATGTAGGTGGTGTTCTTGAAGATGCAAGTAGACAGCTTGTTTTAATATAGCACGTGCATCTTCTATAGGAGATCCACCAAGAATAATACGCATACCAATATTTTGCACAAGATATTTCATACGCTCTAACAGAGCCTTTTGTCCTCTTTTTTCTAAGAATGCAACCATCGTCTCTTTATCATGAAGCTGTTGGTCCCCAAGAATTTCCAACATGGCTTGATGAAAAATTATCAATTGAGTATTTTTTAATTCTAACTCAGAAAGAATTTCAAAATTTTCATACCACAACTCAGGATAGTAAGCTAAAGTAAGTAAAATCACTGCTTCACGCAAAGGGATAGATTGCGAAGAGTTTCGTACTATTTCAGAATTTGCTAACAGAGAAAAGGTTTGATCTTTAAAGGTCCTATTTGGTGAAGATTGACCATATCGCCCTTCCCCCTTTTGTTTTGAAAAAGAGGGACGAAAAAAATCAAAAAGGCGTTTTTTTATATCTTGCAAATAATAACGACGGACATCTTCATCCTTAATCGTAAAAATTTGTTGTTTTAGTTGTTTTTCTAGCGCTGCTCGTGCCTCTGGAATTTCAAAATGCTTTCCAGAGGTAGCACGCCACCATAAAAGCTCACTCAAAGGAATAGCTTTTTGCAAAAAAGAAGAAAAAAGCTGTGCTCCACCAGCACAAACAATTTCATCAGGATCTTTCCCTTGTGGCAACAAAACAAAGCGTACACAAACCCCAGCCTTTAAAAGAGGCAACACACGATCAGCAACACGAAAAGCAGCTTTTAAACCCGCATCATCACCATCAAAACACAAAATAGGCTCCTTCCCCATCTGCCATAAAAGCTCAATTTGCGCTTCCGTTAATGCTGTCCCTAAGGGTGCTACAACTCCTTCAAAACCAGCTTTAGTTAATGCAATAACATCCATATACCCCTCAACAACAAGGAGTGAATGAATTTTCTCATCGCCAACAAAGCGACTATTTTTGCGAGCTGCTGCCGCGTTATAAAGTATATTTCCTTTATGAAACAGCACTGTTTCAGGGCTATTGAGATATTTTGCTCGTGTATCTTTCTCTAATGCACGCCCTCCGAAAGCCACCACACGTCCGCGCAAATCTTCGATAGGAAACATAATGCGATTTCTAAATCGGTCATAAGAATCCGCGCTCTCCTCATGCACTGAGAGAAGCCCACATTCTTCCATTTGCTTTATTGAAATGCCCTGTGCACTCAAAGCTTCTTTCAAAGCTGTACGCCTTACCGGTGCAAAACCAATGCGGAAACGCTCTACAAGCTCTGGTGTAACACCACGTGCATCCAGATAACGACGTGCTTGCATACCTCCTTTATCGCGTAAATTATATTGAAAAAAATCTGTAGCAATTTTCATCACATCATAAAGGTCAGTTTTTTCCAGTTGACGCTGATGACTTTGTGAATCCAAAATAGGGAGTTTCATTCCCGCAAAATCAGCCAAACGCTCTACACTTTCTGAAAAGTGCAGTCCATCAAGCTCACACAAAAAGGTAAAAATATCTCCACTTACACCACAACCAAAACAATAATAGCGCCCTTTATGATCATCACAATGAAAACTTGGCGTTTTTTCACCATGAAATGGACAACAACACCAAAAGTCTCCCCGTGAAGGCTTACTTTTTCGAGGATCAAAATCCACCCGTTGACCAATTACTGTTGAAATTGGGAGTCTCGTACGCAGTTCATTAAGGAAATCGGGCGGAAAACGCATTATCTCTCACAGAGTTTAAAAATTCTTTTTTGCATATTTAACGACTTTAGAGCATAATTCCAATACTTCCTCTTAAGCAGTTGTAAAATTTTAAACCCTCAACTGCATATATTTTTAGAAATGGAGAATAAAAAGTGATCGAATTTATTGCTCAATATCCGTGGTTAGAGGCTATTTCTTGGCTTGTTATTCTTACTATAGCTGCCCTTTTAGTGAACTTTCTAGGACGAAAATTACTTATTCACGGAGCAAAAAAACTCTCTTCTTTTCTCCCAAAAAATACAACGATCGATATTAATAATGCTATTCAATACATAGCGGATATCATTTCAGCTTTTATTCTTTCAATTGGTGTTAATTTTATCTCAACATTGCCCGATGCATTTAGCACTGTCATCGGTAATGTTGCCAACGCCTTCATTATCTTCTTTGTCGTCCTGACAATTTCTTCCTGTCTCAATGTCATTAACATCCTTTACGAACAACGACCAACAGCACGACTAAAACCAATAAAAGGTTATATTCAAATTGCTAAAATTGCACTTTTTGCTGTTGCAACAATTTTAATGGTCGCTACATTAATTGACCGCTCCCCTCTTATTCTCTTCTCCGGTCTTGGTGCAATGGCCGCGGTTCTCATGTTAATTTTTCAAGATACGCTTCTTTCTCTCGTTGCCGGTATTCAAATTTCATCCACTGATATGGTGCGTGTTGGGGATTGGATTGAAATCCCCAATCTCGGTGCCGATGGTGATGTTATTGAAATTGCCTTGCATACTGTTAAAGTTCAAAATTTCGACAACACCATCACCTCAGTTCCTATCCGTAAACTTGTGACCGACCCTTTTAAAAATTGGCGTGGAATGCAAGAATCGGGTGGAAGACGCATCAAACGCTCTCTTTTTATTGATCAATCAAGTATCCATTTTCTCACAAAAGAAGAACAAAAATATCTTTCCCGATTTAATTTATTAGAAAATTATTTCACGCAAAAAGTAGCAGAAATTGATCAATGGAATGCTCAATTAGATAAAAATCATGATGTCTTAGCCAATACACGCCGTTTAACCAACATTGGAACTTTTCGTGCTTATGTTTTTGCTTATCTACAACAGCATCTAAACATCAATCCTAATATGACCCTCATGGCACGACAATTACCTCCTACAGAAAATGGTTTACCTTTAGAAATCTATTGCTTTACGAACACCACCGTTTGGATAGACTATGAACAAATTCAAGGCGATATCTTTGATCACCTTTATTCCATTCTGCCCTGTTTCGGTCTAAAGGTTTTTCAAAATCCAAGCGGTTATGATTTTAATCAAGTATTAAAAGCAAAAGTAAAATAAAAACAATAAACTTCAATTTATTAATTTGAGGCAACCACATTCACAACAACAAAGAAAGAATAAAGTATCATGAATGGTTCATTGGTACTCCTTCATCTTGCCGGCGCTATTTCTTTACTTCTCTGGTCCACACGCATGGTGCGCACAGGAGTTGAACGCGCCTATGGTGACAGACTTAAATATAAAATGTGCCACGTCGTTTCAAAACCATTGTTTGCCGTAAGTTTTGGGCTTTTTACAGCAATGATTTTACAAAGCTCTACAGCAATAACACTCCTCGTTGGCTCTTTCGTTGAATCTGGTTTTGTCTCTGGAGTAGCAGGACTTATGGCTGTACGCGGAGGAGAATTAGGATCAGCAATCGTTGTAAAAATCCTAACCTATGATCTCACACTTGTGGTGCCCCTTTGTCTTTTAATTGGCACTTGTATCTTCATGACAACAGAAAAACGTGAATGGCGTCAAATAGGACGTATTATCATCGGTATTGGTCTTTTGATTTTATCTTTAGAAATGATAAGTACAGCGACAGAGCCTTTACGTGAAAGCGAAATTTTGCCTAGCATCATTCGTTATCTTTCAACCGATCCTGTTTCCACTTTTTTGTTGGCTGCTGGCTTAACCTACCTCTTACATTCATCTATTGCAGGAATCATTTTGCTGGTCAATTTTGCCAATTACGATCTTATCCATACGCAACTCTGTGTTGTCATGGTTCTTGGTGTCAACTTTGGCTCTTCTCTTATAGCACCACTTTTAACGCGCAACGCCTCTCCTAATACTCGCCTCGTTCCCTTAGGAAATTTACTCATGCGTGGAGCAGGGTCAATCCTTATACTTATCTTATTTCTCTCCTTTCAACCACCCATCACATGGCTTGGCAATAACGCCCCTACTCAAGTGATTAATGCCCATATCATTTTTAATGTTTTCATTCTCCTTGCTGGAATACCTCTTTCAAAGTGGGTTTTAAAATTAACCACTCAGATCGTGAATATAAGTGCAAAAAAAACGCAAACCGATAAAACGCTCAATTTATCCGATCAAACAGCTCTTGATGATAGTGTTCTTGAACGCCCAACTCTCGCCCTCTCGAATGTCATGCGTGAAGTCATTCATATTTGTGATCTTGTAGACATCATGCTAGAAAAAATTATGGGACTTTATGAAAAGCCTAATCCCAATATTATTCGTGAACTCAACCAACTCAACACCATATTGGACAAAAAACATATCGCCATCAAACTTTATCTTGCACGATTAGCGGGACAAAAATTATCTGACGAAGAAGCTCTTCAAACGCAAGAACTTCTAGGTGCCTGTATAAAATTAGACCAAGCAGGCGATATCATTATTCACAATATGTTGATGCTGGTTAAAAAGAAACAACAAAAAGGTTTACAGTTCAGCAGCGAGGGCTGGAGTGACCTCCTTCGTTTCCACGCCATTGTACTAGCCAACGCGCATATAGCATTTAACGTTCTCGTCTCACGTGATACACACACTGCACACCTATTGGTACAAAAAAAAGATCAACTACGAAACTTAGAAAAAGAGATGAGTTTAAAACATTTTAAACGTCTGCGTGAAGGGGATCTCAAAAATGTAGAATCATCCAGTCTTCATCTTGACACTGTGCGCGACCTCAAACAAATCAACTCTCTTTTGACCTCAATGATCTACCCCATTTTAGAAGAACAGGGACTTCTTCAAAGTTCTCGTCTACGCAACCCTGTTGAAGAACAAACAGAAAAATCTTAAAATTTTAAAATAACTTGAATAAGAAATGCATCTCATCTATCATTAAATTTTGAACATTCAAATACCTTGATCAAAATATCAATTTAGTAAAAATATTTTATCTATTTGACATTTTAAATGAATTTTCTTCATCGTAAATTTCTTCCATTTAAAATCTACTCATGATGAATTCCTCAAAGTCATTTGCTTGCACATTACAAACAAAGTGGCATATAGAATAGAACTCTTGAAGAAAGACGTCAAAATACCTAACCATCTCAAAGCCAAAACTGTTCAAAACATAAAGAGATGGTCAAGAGCATGACAGTTGCAATCTAAACCCACCTTGTAAAAAGGGAACCGCTTCACAGTAGCAACGAAACAGAAATACTCTATAAGGAATACAAAACCCCACAAAAATGCAATGTTTATATCAAGATTGGTAGAGGTTCAACCTATACAGCCACGCTATAACCTGTCAACGAAACAGTTTTCATTTTAAACATCATTGATATCAATTGGCAAGCTCCAAACTTTTAAATATCCATTTTACTTATTACTTTAATCACAATTGTCTTTTAAATGTAAAAGAGAGCTTAAAAAGCTTATAAATACACTTTATGAATTCTTAAAACATTTTCACTAATATTTTCTTCTTTTATTCATATTTCTCAATTAATTAATTTGTTTATAAATTAAAATGTATTATATAATTTATACTTATTAAGTATTATATATAATATAAATGTGAGTATTATTTTAATATAAAGGAAATTAATAAGTAAAATCTCTAACAGAAATATCCTTTCCACTGGGTAAAAAAAGAATAAACCTTGATTTTTACAAAGTTTACTCTAGTTACAATTTAAATTCAGGCAAAGGAGGGTATCATGGAAAATGCAAACATCGGTTGGATTGCAGCTATTATTATCGGCGGGATTGCAGGTTGGGCTGCACAATATATTATGAAAAGCCAAACAGGAATATTATTAAATATTATCTTAGGGATTATTGGCGCTGCGCTAGCGAGCTTTCTTTTTAGTCTTTTAGGTGTAAGTTTTGCTGGTTGGCTTGGCTATCTTATTTCAGGTTTTATAGGAGCCTGTATTCTTATATGGATAGGAGAAAAAATTCGATCATAGAGTATCTATTTTTACACTTTTGGGGATTCAATACAAAACTAGGAAACAACTAGCAGAGTTTGAAATATTCCCTTGTAACTTGTTGTTACCAATTTTGATATGATGGTGAGATGCTTAAGCTGCGATTTTAGGCATACACCATCACCGTATTATAAAACCAAATGCAGTAAAGAACTTTATAACGCACCATTTCATACCTATATAAACTTACGCATATCAGGAAAGATATGTTGCGTTACTTTAACGAAATACGAACTTATTTTTGTACCACGTGCGCAAATCCAGCTTATCTCACTGTAATAACAATTCATAAGGTTACAAAAATCACTAACGATGATTAAAGATTCTACCGTATAATGCTTAATACCTATACACTTTATCAACAATACCCTTTTTACCGAAAAACTCGAAGAGCTTTTTTGCATCTTAAGAAATAAAGAGAGATGGCAAGAACAAAATGATAAAGAAATTTTTCCTAATCTGTGAAATAAAATAGTATCTAAAATAAATATAACACTTAAATTATGATTTGTTTTTAATTTATTTTTAATAATAAAAATATATAAGTAAACATGAATAATATTAATATAACTTTATTATAGAATTACTACATATTATGTGATGTAATATTTCAAAATTTTAACAATATAATATATTTTAAATTTTATAAAAATATATGCATTAATATAAACTTCTTTATTATAAAGAATACGATCACCTTTACATCTCAATTCAAAAGATTTGAATATCTCTTCACTTTCTAAAGTATAAAATAAAGTTTTGTTCCTCTTAAAACTTCCTCTTTATATCATCTTGCATAGATGAATTTTTAGCTCTTCTTTATATGTGTTACAAACGAATTTTAAAGCACGAAACATTTTTCCCATTGCTCTCATGCGATAAAGAAATTTCCGTAACACATTGTGAAAGCGCCTTGAACAAAACATAATACTTTATTTTACTTTTTTAAATGAAAATAATCCTATAATATATACTTCCTGCATATCTTCTTTTAAAGACCTTTGCTTTCGATTTTCCCTTTGATATCTTCCTGTTAAAATCTTGCTGCTTTTATACTCCTTGTATTACAATAGAGCTATCTATTTAACCCAACATAACATATGGAATAAGACTTTAGCTGTGGAGTAAAACGATGTCTTATCTTGAAGATTCCATCTTACCACCTCTAAAGTGGTTTTCTGATCAAAGTCCTCCAATACCAGAAAACGTTCGCAATTGGCTCATGGAATCGGGCTCAATGACGCTTCGATTGAAGAAATATTGTACCTGCCTCCAAGTTCAACCACAACGCGAATGTTTTATTACGCGAGATAAATTAACAGAAGAAGCAGAGCATATCCCCGAAAGTGCGCGTTATTGGCTACGTGAAGTCATATTAATGGGAGATAATAAACCTTGGCTCCTTGGACGCACTGTAATTCCACAAGAAACCCTCCTACACAATCAAGCCTTAATGCATTTGGGAACTGTACCTCTAGGACATTATTTATTTAACAATGACAAATTAACCCGCGATTACATTCATATTGGTCAACAAGGTGCGCTATGGGCACGTCGTTCCCGCTTGCGGTTAACGGATAAGCCATTGTTGCTAACTGAACTATTTTTAACAGATTCACCACTGTATCCCCACAAATAGAGGTTACTCATTTGATTCTGCATAATTTATAGATTTTATATAGCTTATAAGGGATTTAATCAGAGAAAAGAATTTCAAAATTATCTCAAGAACACATTACAAACAAAGGCTTCTTTTCAAAAGATCTTTTTATTTCATAAACTCAACTTAAAAATCTCTTCCCTAGAAAAAACGTTTTAAAGTTTTGATTTTCTTATCATTAAAACCAGTACTTGAATTAAAAAGATACACACCATATTGATAAAACCATCTATATTTAAATTTCTTGCTGAATAATCACCACTCTAAAATACGGAAACTCTTTATCAAAAAAATGCTTTGAAACAGCAAAAAAGACAATAATACACTCTCCAAAATTGGAAATCTGTATCAATTAGCTTAATCATCCTATTTTGAAATTTTTAACAGTGCTGACAATAGATCTTTTTAAAAAAGTAAAAACTCTATAATATTTTTTTTTAATGGTCTAAAAGCTTTGAAAAACAGAAAATATAATACATAAAAGATGTTTCATTGCTCTATGAGAGCCTAAAAAGTTTAGTTGATATCAAAAAGTTATTTTTTTGATAATAGTATGTGTGTACAAAATAAATGAAATTTATTAACATCCTACTAACTTACAAAGGCGACGCACAATAAAAAATATTTTCCAATCCCCTTGAATTAACAAGATTTATTGCAATTTCTTACGAAGACTATTGCACACTTTAGAAAAATTCATTTGCCCCGCATACCGTTCCTTAAGCCATGCCATCACCTTACCGATATCGCGTAATTTTTCAGCCTTTGTTTGTGCCAAAGCTTCACAAAGAACTTGTTCTACTTCCATCTCCTTAAGTTGATAGGGAAGAAATTCACGAATAACTTCTATTTCTGCTTGTCCTCTCTCTGCCAATTCCAAGCAACCAGACTCTTTATAGGCTCGCATCAATTCTTCACGCTGTTGAAGCATTTTAGTGAAAACAGACTGTATCTGCTGATCATCCACTTCTAGCTTCCCTTCATCATAATAAAGGATATCACGATCCCTAACTGCAGCATTCATTAAACGAAGTGTAGCAAGACGCGCACTATCTTGCGCTTTCAAAGCAGCCCTAAGAGCCCCATCAATCTGGTTACGCAACATAAGTTTATCCAATTTTGTTCAAGAAGAAGATGCCTTTTAACCAATCTTTATCCATCTTGCAATGGAGGATAAAAAAATAATTAAGGACTCGATCTTCGAAAAGCTAAAACAAGACTTTACCTCTTCATTGAATGTACTTATACTGCCTACTTCAAGCGAAACGTTACCAGAATAATATACACAGCATCTGTTAAAGGTATGATTTTTGTGTAAAGTTGATCATTATACCTTTCAGGGAATAAATTGTGGATACATACTATGATACAAACAACTTCACCCAGCCACCCTTGGAGTATCAAAAAACCTACAGCCCTCTTAGTCTTAGCAGATGGAACCATTATTGAAGGTAAAGGAGCAGGTGCTACAGGTATCGCTGAAGCTGAAGTGTGTTTTAACACCGCCATCACAGGCTATGAAGAAATCCTCACCGACCCGTCATACACACAACAAATCGTTAATTTTACTTTTCCTCATATAGGAAATGTAGGGGCAAATAGCGAAGATATTGAAGATCTCTCTCCTCTCAATTGTCATGGTGCTGTTGGCGCTATTTTCAAGGCAGACATTACAAATCCCTCAAATTACCGTGCCAATGAAAATCTTAATCAATGGCTTAAAACGCGTAAAATTATTGCACTTTGTGGTATTGACACACGTGCGCTCACAATTCTTATTCGTGAAAAAGGTGCACAAAATGCTGTCATTGCACATGATGCTAATGGAAATTTTGATATTCCTTCTTTAAAGAGGCGTGCGCAAAAATGGCATGGTCTCGTCAATCTTGACCTTACGAAAGATGTGACATCTCAATCATCAATGCAATGGGATGAAAAAACATGGAGTTGGAATAAAGGATACGGTACAAACAATGTGCACAATCTTCATATCATTGCCATTGACTATGGTATTAAACGCAATATTCTTCGCCTTATGGCAACACAAAAAGCCCGCATTACTGTTGTACCTGCCCACACAACTGCAAAAGAAATTCTGGCAATGAACCCTGATGGCGTTTTTCTTTCTAATGGACCAGGAGACCCCGCAGCTACGGCTCAATATGCCGTTCCAACAATCAAAACATTAATTGATCATAATTTACCAGTTTTTGGAATATGTCTTGGTCATCAACTTCTCGCTCTTACGGTTGGTGCAAAGACCGTGAAAATGCACCAAGGACATCATGGTGCCAACCACCCAGTTAAAGACCTTAACACTGGAAAAGTTGAGATTGTATCGATGAATCACGGTTTTGCCGTAGATTCTACCTCTTTACCACAACATGTTCAAGAAACACATATTTCTCTCTTTGATGGTTCAAACTGTGGTATTCGAATCATTGGAAAACCTGTTTTTTCTGTTCAATACCACCCCGAAGCTTCTCCGGGACCACAAGATAGCCACTACCTCTTTCAGCATTTTAGTGATCTCATTATGAATTATAAAAAAATATCTTAAAATAAAAAGCCTCACCTTTTAGCTTCTCTCCTTTAAATTATATTATCTTCCTACGCACAATTATATTATTTTTATACCTACAACTTATTGAATAAATATTCTTATTTATCATTCTGAAACTAAAAAGAGCGCACTGAATAGCTTAAATTTTTCTCATTCCTCTTCTCTTAAGGTCGTATCCATCAAAATCATTGGCTTTTCCCCCCCCAAGCAAGATAAGTGTGTCGATAAAAACTATTTTTAAAAAGAGTAAAGTGTCTAACCTTCAAATAAATATTGGATTCACAATACAATTTTAAGAATTATATTGTGCATGAGAAGTATAATTCCTACTAAAGAATAAAAAAATTAAATTGTGAGGCAATGCAACAAATCTCTACTTTTTAAAAGATATTGCCGTAGATGGTTTTGAAAACTGTAAAGCCGAATAAAAAAGTAATAGCAAAACAGAAAAAATCTTTTCAATTTTACAACTTTATATTCTTCCAAAATGAGGTTTTCTTTTGATTTTAGAAGTAATGCCAACAAATATAAGCAATATTTTACTTCCAATTTGCCCTATAAAATTTGGAATTGTTCATACAATACTGATACATCTAACTCAGATACATTTTAATCTTTGTTTTCAATATGCTGCTGCATTAGCACTGAATATTAATTTGCAAGCAATAGAAAAAATACGGGCTCCCCTATACAAACAATATGACAAAATAAAAAAAACTATTTTCACTAAATGAAAAGGATATATCGATATTTTATACAACACTTTGTGAAACAAATAACACAAAAAACTTTCTGCCTATAAAATGATACATTTTGTTTATCTTGTGCATTCTCTAGCAAAATAGTACATACCAGCCCCTCTCAACACATTAACGTACCCGCAAGGCAAAAATGACCGTTGCAATGACAAGAAGCAAAAAACCTCCTATAAAAGGAGCACCAGAAAAATAAAACAGTGCATTTTTATCTGTAAAACATTCAAAGAGAAACACATAAAAAACAGAACCAAATATTAAACTTAACGAAATAACAGATGTCATTGCTCCTTGCAGTTCTCCTTGTACATTTGTTGGTACCTGCGCTGAAGCAATAGCACGTATAGGTGCCTGAACAAGATATTCAAGCATTGTGCACGCACAAACCATATAAACCATCCACCCCTGCGTCGCAAATGTATAGCCCAGCATAGCAACGGAGGCAAACAAAAGCCCCACTATAACAATATGCCAATCACTCCATCGTTTAGAAAAATAAGGCAAAATGAGAGCGACTACAATAAATTGGCCTATTCCAAAAACACTATAGGAGATCCCAATAGAAAAAGAACTCCAATCATAGCGTTCTTTTGCAATGAACGCCCAAATGCTTAACCATACAGATTCCGCAAACCAATAAAGAAAAAAGACCAATAATACCCAAAGAACCATCGGATATTGTTTCAGGTGCCAAAAAGCACCTAAGGGATTTGCCCGCTTAATATCAAAAAAGCGCCTATTCCATAAAGAAAGAGTTTCTGGAATCATAGCCCAAGAAAAAATAAAATTAATGAGTGAAAAACCAGCAGCAAAATAAAACGGAATACGCGGACCAAACTGACCTAAAAAACCACCAATAAACGATCCTAAAATAAACCCCAATGCGGATGCAACGCCTAACAGACCAAAATTGCGCGTACGGGTTTTATCATCGGATATATCGGCAAGATAAGCTGTACAAGTTGCAAAACTAGCGCCACTTATCCCCGATAAAAGACGCCCGATAAATAACATAGAATAGCTCCATGCTATAGCACATATGAGATTATCAAGAGCAAAGCAGATAATAGAGACAAGCAAAATAGGACGACGACCATAACGATCAGAGAGATTACCAATAACAGGAGCAAACAAAAACTGCATCACTGAGTAAGCAGCAAGTAATTTTCCTCTTTCTACAAAAGATGCACTGACATCTTTTCCAGTTAACTGAGAAAAATATTCAGGCAAAACAGGACAAATGATCGCAATACAAAGAATATCTAACAATAAAGTGATGAACACTAAAATGAGCCCACGCTGAACAAATTTCGGATTGAGCATTTGGTCTTGCATAACATACACACTACTTTACGCATACAATGACTCCCCCGCTCTATTTTAACTCCCTTTTCCTTTTAAAAGTATTCTATACCGTATATTTTTTACATATAATATAATAACAAAGTAAAAATTACAAAAAGAGTCAAGATAAAAATATAAAATTATTTTTTACTTGATATATCATTATAAAAATATAAGAATATCTTTTATATTAAATGAAAAAATATTTATGATAATAAATCATGAATAATTAATAGTAAAACATAGAGTATTAAAATAACTTTGGAGATATTATGATTAATTTTATAATACATTATTATCACTTATCATACTGCTAATTTTTAAAACATAAACTCTATTAGATACATCAATACCATATAATCATTTAAAACTTTAATAATCATAGTAAAAATATATTAATACTGTAAAAATTGTTTATATTTATTGAATAAATCAAGATTATATGTTATTATTACAGTTAAATGCTAATAAGCATAAGAAAACAGTTCTTTTAGTACGTGTTGTCCATAAACTGTTAAATTCAAAAATGGTGTATAAAATGCGAAAAATATCCCTATTAATTATCACTTTAATGTTAGTGATAGGACGTGATGTCGAAAATTCTTATTCACAAGAGGGGGGGATAGAAAATAAAATAGAAACACAACAAACAACCAGCGTAGAGCTAGATCCCTATACTTTAAATAAATTAAATGCTCTTCTCAAAAAACGTTCAGAAATAAATGATCACGAAAAAGGAGCCATGATTGACTTTCTTTCTGAAGCTTTTTTAGGAACACCTTACAAAGCCCATATGTTACATGGCTCAGAAAATACACCAGAAAAACTGATTATTGATTTTAGAAGCTTAGATAACTTCATTTGTATGGATTATATTGAAGCATTGCGCAAATCAACAACCCCAAAAGAATTCATAAATAACATCATAAAAACGCGTTACATTAAGGGTAATGTTCACTTTTTAAACCGAAAACATTTTTTTACAGACTGGGCTTATAGAGAATATAAACTCGCCACTGATATTACCGCTGAAATAAGTCCTCATGCAGTCAGCGTAGAAAAATATCTCAATAAAAAAGCTGATGATAGACGCTATCTTCCTGGACTTCCAGTTGTGAAACGCACAATAACGTATATTCCAAGTAACTTTATTAATGAAGAGGTTATAAGCCGTTTAAAATCAGGGGATTTCATTGGCATTTATGCAAAACTTGCTGGATTGGATGTAACACATGTAAGTTTCTTTATCATGACAGATAAAGGGCCAATGTTACGACATGCTCCTTCACACAAAGAAAATGAAAAAGTCGTCGATACCCCTTTTATGGATTATGTTGCAAAAACACCAGGAATCGTCGTTTTAAGAGCCCTTGAATAACATCATAGCGATATGGAATATCTTCTCTATTCTTAAAATATATACTGTCGTTATTCCGGCAAACATCTAACTTCGTTCAAGCTATCCGGATACAATATATTTGTTTACAGTTTTAAGAGAAAAAAGTCGTTTTGATCTAACTTTGTTTATAGGTATGACAAAATCATTTTTGGAGAAATTACGAATTTGTAATCACTTTTACTTATTGAAAGATAAAGACAGAAAAAACTCTACTATAGTATCACGCTTTCTTTTCATATTCTCAACCAAAAGTTATCTATAGATTACAGCTAATCTGATCTTTACAAATATAACGAAAAATACACAAACGAATGTTTGTAAATATAAGTAAAAGTAAAGCCAGATATGTTTGGTTATTGTCTATAAAGTATTTTATAAAAATTCGATCTACCTCTCTAATTTATTGCGTATAAATTTTTGACTTTATAGCATTGTTTTCCTTATAAAGCCTTTTCTTTTTGTTGTTGTCTATAAATTAAAATAGCCCTGATATAGCAGCATATTTATGATCAAAATGCACCAGTACTGTACGAGTCCTTGTAAAATTTTGATGCCAGATTGAAATAAAAATATGAAAGTATCAATTAAAAACCAGTCTCTATCTTTAGCATCATTCTTTAGTCCAGCTTTGCGATTTTCTACAGCAACGACAATAATATCCTTTAAAGAGTAGAGATATGAGCATTATTTTTTGTTTTTTCATTCTTTAATGTGTCCCCATCCTTCATGTAATAAAGAACACTCAAAACAGAACACATTGTATCGATAAAACAACACATTTATTAGCAACAATAATGATGATTAATCTATGATCACAAACTTTAAAATTCTATTCATAACTTTTATATAAAATTTACAATTAAATCTCATTAAACTTATTACGAAGGCTTCACTCCTCTTCTCCCTAAGCAATGAAACATCTACTCCTGACAGTCTGTAAACAATCCGTTTTCTTAAGTGAATTTAAGCTGCTAACCATTTCATGAGATTCACTTACAAAAGAATACACCGGCAAATCCTATTTTGAATATTTACTCCATACTCTAGAAACACTTAATAGATCAAACTTTATATGCCTTATCTCACCACACCTTAAATGGCAGTGTTTTAACGACATAGAATAAATCTTGCCTTAAATACTCTGTTTAACCTTGTATACTTGATTAATGCAAAAATTAAATCAACGAAAGAGCATCATTGTATTTTCGAGAGATATGAATCACCCCATCATAAAAAAACAGTCTAACATAACAGACAATTTGAAAAATCTTTTTATATAAAAGGGATTACCGTTGTACCGGGAGGCAATTTTGCCTCATCTTCAGGCTCGACATGAATAGAAATACGTACATTATCAAATTCTTTTTGAAGAACAGCTTCGATTTTATCACAAATTTTATGTGCTTCTCCTACCTGCATTACAGAAGGCACAACCAAATGAAACTCTATAAAAGTAACCCTCCCAGCAACACGCGTCCGCAAATCATGGACCTCAAGCGCACCCGATGCATTTGCAGAAATCAGCTCCCGAATCCGCATGCTTTCATTCAATTCAACACCAACATCCATTAATCCCTGAACAGCATTTCTAATCACCTTCCAGCCCTGTAAGAGAATATTAACGGCAACGATTATCGCTAAAATTGGATCTAAAGCTCCCCATCCTCCGACAAAACCGGCAATCAAACCAATTAAAATTGCAAGCGACGTAAAAACATCTGTTATAAAATGTACTCCATCAGCTTTAAGAGCCGGTGAGCGATGGAGTTTTCCCTGCCCAATAAGAACCATTCCCCACATACAGTTTATGACAGTTGCAATAAGATGAATAGCAAGCCATATTCCAGGTTTCTGCAACAATTTAACGGTCGAAAGAGCTATCCATGCTTCTCTTAAAATAACAATTGCCGCAATAATAATGAGTACCCCTTCAAGAATTGCGGAAAAATATTCCGCTTTATGATGCCCAAAGGGATGATCATGATCTGCTGGCTTCATACTCACTTTAACAGCCCACCATGCTGCCAATGACGCAAGGATATTAACGATTGATTCCAATGCATCAGAATAAAGTGCAACCGAACCTGTGATGTGATATGCCCAATATTTCAAAGCAAAAACAATACACGCAATAAAAATAGAGTATAAAGTTAAGCTTTGTATATTGATTTTTACATCCATGAACCTCATCCTTTTCTTCACGAAATAGGGAATTAATATTTTCAACCATATCATTATACTTTTGGCATAACGACGATCTTTCCTCAATATTACAGAAGCTTCATCATACAATAAACGCTTCAGCTCACCATTATTATCGTAAAAACTGCTCAGTTACACGAACAGCACCAATAAATAAAGAAGAGAGAAAATAATAGAAAGAAGAGCTTTCCCAAGAGCAATCAAACACATAACCTTCATTATTAATCGTTTTCTGAATAACTTAAAGCCATCTCACTTCTCATAAACGAAAAACTTGTTTTTTCTCAAATCTATCATAATCATGCATTTTTTTAGTCTTATGATGTGCATTATAAGCCATCTTTGCACCTTAGAAAAAATATCTTAGCACTCTACGGTAACCTTACAGGTCAACTGGATTTTAAAATATGATTTACTAAAAAATTTAGATATAAAAAGAAGAACAATGATTACCCTCAAAAAAAAAGAATCTGGGCATTGGGGACCCAGATTCTTTTCCCTTAGAAATTAAGGGCATACAGAACTTGGGAAATAGCGGGGACCCAAGACACTGCACCCGATACAAGAAAAATATATGATTCCGTATCAGTACTTTTACTGTATACCTATGGTTGTATATTGTCAATACAAATTCTACCATAAGTTTTAAAAATATTTTTTTATCTCTTTTTTTTAAAATAAAACAAATTCAAACATCTGGAAATCATAAGAAAAAAACACTAAAAATCTCGCCATGCATTTGAATATCATAACAATCAATGAAACAGATGATCCACGCCTAAAAGCCTATCATAATATCCGTGAAAAAGATCTTGTTGGACGGCAACATCAATTTATTGCTGAAGGCAAAGTAACATTGTCCGCATTACTACACTCAAAAGAGTTTTCTGCCATCTCACTGCTCATCGTAGCAAACCGTCTCTCTGGACTTCTACCGCTTTTAGAAAAAACACAGCCCCTATGTCCCATTTATTGCGTTCCACAAAAAGTTATGGATAATATCACCGGCTTCCATGTTCATCGTGGTGTTCTGGGTATTGGTAAACGCAAAATACTGCCATCCTTACAAAGTTTTTTACAATATCTTCCAGAAAAAGCTTTGATTCTTGTTTTATGTGGTATCTCGAATCACGATAATATGGGATCAATTTTTCGTAATGCAGCAGCCTTTGCCAGTAATGGCATTATTGTCGACAAAACCTCATGCGATCCACTTTATCGCAAATCAATAAGAGTTTCTGCCGGCGCTGCTTTAAAAGTACCCTATACGCAAAACGCTGATATAGATGACATTATAGCTGCTCTAAACGATGAAAACTTTCACCTTTATGCACTCTCCCCTTCTGCCTCACACACTCTCAAACAAGCCAACAAAACCAAAAGAATAGCACTTATTTTTGGAACAGAAGGCGATGGCTTACCACCCCATATACTACAACAATCAAACACCTTACGTATTCCCATGACTGACGGTTTTGACAGCCTTAATGTTGCCACAGCCTCAGGTATTGCACTTGCCCATTTTACTAACTTTGACCCCTAAAGATGAGAACACTTCAAGTTATAGAACATATCCAATGTTGTGTGTTATCTACCAGTCTCCAATAATATTACCGTTCCCTAGCCTTTGAAAACATTGATAAAAAACATTTTCACATTTTCTTTATAATCATTTTCCACACCCTAACCCCGCTTATGAAATGCAGAAGATATAATTTTGATGGATTCAATCATAAAATAAACTTTCAATGAGAAAATTTTCCGGAAGTCTCTCATTCAAGTTTAAGATTAAAAAATATCATTATAAATCAATTCACTATGCTTTATAAAGCTGTTGTTTTTAGTTCTGAGGAAACAGAACTTTTGTTTCAAGATTGCATAAAACGCGCTTCAACATCATTTCAGTATCGGCTGCACGTTCTGAATGTGTTACAAATCCTCCCCCAAGAATACGCGCCTCATGACCATTTCCATCATAAAGAACGCAAGCTTGCCCTGGTGCCACACCATTTTCACATTCCAATAAATCAACGGAAAAAATACCTTCTTTATAATGTAAGCGCGCAAGGTGAGGAGGACGCGTTGAACGCACCTTTACAGCCACCTCAATACCTTGAGAAGGGAAATTATCTAACGGTTCATCACCAAGCCAATTCACATCACGTAAAAAAAGCTTATGCGTTTCTAACATTTCACGCGGTCCAACAATAACACGTGCATTTTCCACATCGAGATAAATCACATACAGCGCTTCACCCGTTGACACCCCAATACCACGACGTTGACCAACAGTATAATTAACAATTCCCGAATGTTTACCTAAAATCTTTCCATCAATATGGACAATAACGCCAGGATTAGCTGCTTCTGGACGCAGTTTTGCGATAACATCTGAATATTTTCCTTGTGGAACAAAACAAATATCCTGACTATCATGCTTATTGGCAACCACAAAGCCCATTTCTGCTGCCATTTCACGAACGCGGGCTTTTGGAAGGTCACCAAGTGGAAAACGCAAATAATCAATCTGTTCTTGTGTCGTTGCAAAGAGAAAATAACTCTGATCACGATCATTATCGAGAGGACGAAAGAGTGCTCGATGCGCTCCGTGGGAACGCGAACGAATATAATGTCCCGTAGCCAAAGCATCTGCCCCCAATTCGCGTGCCGTTGCTAATAAATCAGCAAACTTAACCGTTTGATTACATGCAATACATGGTACTGGGGTCTCTCCATGAGCATAACTTTCTGCAAAAGGATCAATAACAGCTTCGCGAAAGCGCTTTTCATAATCAAGAACATAATGCGGTATTCCTAGTGTTTCTGCGACGCGGCGAGCATCTTCAATATCTTGTCCTGCACAACACGCCCCCACCCGATGCGTTGCTTCCCCATGATCATAAAGCTGCAACGTAATGCCAATAACATTATACCCTTCCTTTTTCAAAAGACCTGCAACAACCGATGAATCAACCCCCCCCGACATTGCAACAACAATGCGAGAATCCTCAGGTTGTCCTGGTAAATCAAGGCTGTTTAAAAACATGTATTCATTCTCTATTTAATGCTCTCTTTAATGGATACCCATCTATTATTAATATTCTGATGCGCGTTCTTTGCCACTTTTATACTATTAATTGCTCTTTATATTGTTTTTTTATCCTTTCCACAACCATAGCATCACATTCTAAAAAGCTGCTGCAAACAAAAAAAGAATGATGGAAATAAGGCATAATGGTAATTGTTTAGGAGAAATCCTTTTAGAAAACCTTTTTTCTCTTTTGAAAAATCCAGTAAAATATTGCAAGAATCTCTTCTAACACTTCAACTTGAGCTTCTTTTTACATACCCAATCACTTTATTAATTTTTTCTTTCAGCGCTTTTAGCTCTTTTTTAAATTTCATGCTCTATAAACGAATCAAGTCCTTGACTAAAGGTAGAGGATACGAATGAGCAACTTGATAAAAACACAAATGAAATATGTTATTGGGCCAGATGGAAGTCCGCTTACAATTGCCGACCTACCGCCGCAAACAACACGGCGCTGGGTGATTCGTCGCAAAGCTGAAGTTGTTGCGGCTGTCAGAGGTGGATTATTAAGTCTTGACGAAGCGTGCCACCGTTATACTTTGACTGTAGAAGAATTTCTTTCATGGCAAAGTTTAATCGATGAACACGGTTTAGCGGGATTACGAACGACCAAGATTCAACACTACAGGCATTAAGTTGCCATTGATTAATAACATAAAGCAATCCATAAAACAGCTAAACTTGATAAAAGTTTGGCTGTTTTATACTATATCCAAAAGATAAACCTGAAAGAATGGATTTTTCAATAATTGCTTTTATCATCCAGCCATTAAATTAGCCAACCATTGAATTAGATTGAATCAAAATATCCTTATCATCCGCAGCAATCTTCTTTTCTCGTGCTTCCAAAAGCTGTGCACGTTGCAGCTCTGTATTAGCTTCATGGAGAGCAATTTCAGCATTTGTTTTTTGAAGTTCTAAATCACGAATTGAATTGATCAGATTATCACGTCTTTGCCGCGCTGCACGCGCAAAAGCAGAATAAGCAAAATGGTGAACATCATTGTTTCCAGATTTACGTTCTTCATGAGTAATCTGTGCTTCCAACTCTAACACCATTCGTTCAAATTCTGCGATCATCATCTCAAGCTGTGCAATTTCACGGCGCTTTCCACGCACTTGAAACATCCTCAATCGCACCATATTTTCTCGTGGCTTCATACTCACTACTCCTTGATTGCGCCAACTCAAAACTCGCATTTACACCCAATAAATATCTTTTAGTTATATATCTATCCGACAAAAACAGTCTATTAACTTGAAATTATAATAATTTCTGCCTTTCATTAAAGCATCTGAAAATACAATCTGCTTTAAAGAGTAATAACTATTTCTTTAACTTTTCCCCCATTATAAACTGAAGAGGTTTAAAGCTCAGTAAATAAACACTGAAATTGTAAAAAAGTAATTTATAAAGCTCTTTTACAATTTTTTTTTAAGTTAAAGTTTATAAAAAAGTCCTCCTTTTTTATTATGTTAAAAAATATAGGATTTTTCTAAAATAATTTTGTAGCCTCTTTCAAAAATAAAAATATTTTGTTAACCACTATCATGGATAGTGGGGAATTTAGTAGTGATTGTTACGCGTACTACTGAAATGTTCATAAACGCTTTGTTATAAGTGTTTGATTTAATGAATTGTTTTTATAACAGTGGTTTTGCTAACTGATATAAAATAGAAATGCTCCTTATGATTCGTGAAGGAGCAAAGTGAGGGATCTAAAATGCGCGTATTATTAATTGAAGATGATAGAGCAATTACTCAAAGCATTGAGTTGATGTTAAAGTCGGCTAACTTTAATGTTTATATCACTGATCTGGGTGAAGAAGGTATCGATTTGGGAAAACTCTATGATTATGATATCATTTTGCTTGATCTGAATTTGCCTGACATGTCAGGGTATGATGTCTTGCGGACTCTAAGGTTGGCAAAAATAAAAACTCCTGTCCTAATCCTTTCTGGTATGAATGCCATTGAAGACAAGGTTCGTGGTTTTGGCTTTGGAGCAGACGACTATATGACGAAGCCTTTTCATAAGGATGAGCTCATTGCACGTATCCATGCAGTTGTTCGTCGTTCAAAAGGGCATGCACAATCGGTTATTGTTACCGGAGATCTCACCGTTAACCTTGACACAAAAACTGTCGAAGTTGCAGGGCGCCCTGTTCATTTAACCGGTAAAGAGTACCAAATGCTAGAGCTTCTCTCTTTACGCAAAGGTACAACACTTACTAAGGAAATGTTTCTCAATCATCTCTATGGTGGAATGGATGAACCAGAACTAAAGATTATCGATGTTTTTATCTGTAAATTGCGGAAAAAATTGGAAGCAGTCTCTTCCAGTGTAAATTACATTGATACAGTTTGGGGACGTGGTTATGTATTACGTGATCCAGTTGAAGAGAACGTACGAAAAACCGCTTAAGCAGTGAACATGCACATTGTAAAATCTCGGAGTGTAGCGGGCCGAGATTTTTTCCGAGATCTTTTCTCTTTTAAAAGTAGAGACTCGCACACAAAAAATTTCATATAGAAAGCGCTTAAAGCTTAAGAAGTAACCACACCCAATTTACACATATAACCTTATCACTCATAAGTTCAATCGAAGCCACTTTTCCCAACACAGCTTAAGCGCTTCTCTCTTATTCAAAGCTTTTTTACACTTTCTAAAACAATACAACCATCACTTTCATCAATATTTATTTTCATCTCTGTCATCTGAGCAAGTAACATTGTGTAATAAAATTGGATGACATGTGCATCAATAAGCTCTTCTTGAACTTCTCCACGAAATAACGCAAGAAAATGAGGGGGGATACGGAGAGTTCTACCGAAAACCTCAAATCGAAAAGAACGTTTATTTTCTTCTTGCAAAATCATAACAACAATTTCACCACCACGAGAAACTGTTGCGTTTGCAATCAATAATAAATTAAGCAAAAGTTTAACTTCATCTTTTGCTAACAATAAAGAAGAAGTTTGCCATTTTAAAGTTGCTTTTTCTTCTTTCATATATTGCTGAGCAACCTGCTCTGCAGCCCGTGTATCTATTTGTCCTCCACTTGCACCAGCAAAACCAAAAGCTAATCGCGCAAATTGTAGACGTGCAGCAGCACTCGCAACGGATAAACGCACCAATTGTAAAGCATCTTCTTCAGCTCCTCCTTCATCATAAAGCTCCATTGCATTTTGAATAGCCCCCACAGGTGAAATCAAATCATGGCAAATACGACTACAAAGCAAAGCAGCAAGATCCATAGGCTTCAAAAAAATATCTAACGTCATAATGATTGAAAACTCCTAGATTCAAAAAAACAAACTTTATTTTAAAGAAAAACTCTTAACATCTGATGCATAATAGGAAACATTAACAATCATGCTAAAAAATTTAGAAATAAATTCAAGAATTTAAATAACCTTATATCTTATTTTTTATTTGAATAGAATGAAAATTCTAATATTATCTTTTTGTTTATCACTAATAAAAGGAGAAAACTCTATGGCTCTCTCTCTGCTCAAATACTGGTACAAAAATATTATATCTTTAATCTTCCTTTTATTCATCACCATAAACACTACACAAGCTCGACTAAAACCAATAGAGCAAAACGAACCTCATTATTCACTCCAAGAAATTATTGATTCTGGTCATATCTTTTTTGGAAAAACAGCCAGTGGTCTGGCTGTTGCAATTCAAAATATTTTTTCAAAATACGGTTATCCCAATGCCTATATTTTAGGAGAAGAAGCTTCTGGTGCCTTTTTTGCTGGATTAACCTATGGCGAAGGAATGGTTTTTACCAAAAGCTATGGTCAACATAAAGTTTTTTGGCAAGGTCCCTCAGTAGGATGGGATTTTGGCGGACAAGGCTCCCGTTTAATGATCTTAGTTTACAATCTTAATGGCATAAATAATTTATGGAGACGCTATGGAGGTATTTCAGGTTCGGCCTATTTAATTGCAGGTGTTGGTTTTCATGTCCTCAAATACCATAATACCTTGTTAATCCCAATACGTACAGGAGTCGGCGCTCGCCTTGGTATCAATATAGGATATTTAAAATTAACACCTAAACCGACATGGAATCCGTTTTAAACGGTTTCTTATTTGAAAAGGGGTATTATGCTTATTCAATCATTTCTTTTTTTTATACTTGGAGTTGCTTTTACTTCCTGGTTACTGGTGCTTTTATCTCCTTTTATTTGGCGTAAAGCCGTTCATTTTGCGTATAAAGATGTTTGTGCGAAAATGCCATTATCACTCGCGGAAATAGAAGCAAATCACGATTTTCTTCGTGCACAACATGCTGTAGAATTAGCAAACAACCAAAAAAAGTACGAATTTTTGCAAAAAAAATATGTCCAACAAAAAATACAACTGAGCCAAGTAACAGAACAATTTTATCGGCTATGCCTCCCCACAAAAGATACTCTCACCAAAGAAGCGATAGCAATCAAACAAAATATCGCCACACTACACACTTCCAAAGGAAAGACAAATGATGCGTGAAAAAGTCGCACACTATCAGCAACGCTTACAAAAAATCCAAACTCATGAGCTGGACACGACCGCTAACCAGCAACTGCTAGAAGAACTCCGAGAAGAAACAAAAGAACTTGCAGCAACATTGGCAGCTCACATAGCACTACAAGAGGGGAATACATCACCCATCAACACATTGATTCAAAAATCCAAAAGCAAAAATGACCTAGCATCACGTATTCGCCAAAAAATAAAGCTTCTCTCCCAAGTCCCCCTTAAATAAGTTGTCTTTAAAAACACCTTAAATGAAGAGTGAAATCAACAAAGAGCTCTCATAACCGAAATATTTTTTATTAAACGTGGCTTTCTCACTAAACGAAAGAACAAACTTTCTTAAATCCACGCCGTTTTGTAAAAAAAACATCTTCTTGTCTCGCTGGTTCTCCTTGCTGATCATATCACCGCCCTAAAAGACAACATTTCATGAGTCCAGACAATTATACTTAAAAACATTTGCCACACACTCTAATAAAAATATTTTCTAAAATGGATCCATTCATAAAGCTTTTACATATTTTTAAAGATAAAAGAACTCTCTCAAGAGTAATAAAAGTCTTTTATTTTCTGAATAATCATATCCTGATCATTCTGCGTTAAATAAGGATGCATGGGTAAACTTAAAACACAATCTCCTAAAGACTCTGAAACAGAAAGAGAATCTGTGACATAAGGAAAATGTTTATAAGCAGGCTGTTTATGTAAAGGAGTTTTATAATAAACCATTGTAGGAATATAATTTTTTTGTAAAAAATCTTTTAGTTTATCACGTTCTTTTACCTTAATCGTATATTGTGCATAAGCAGAACGAATATTTTCTCCTATTTCTGGAACTGTAACAATATCTCTTAAGCCATCGGAATAACGTTGAGCAATTTCTACACGCTTTTGCATTTCATCTTCAAAGATAACAAACTTTTCTAATAAAATTGCAGCTTGAATGCTATCTAAGCGCGAATTCATACCAATACGGACATTATCATATTGCGTTTCACCTTTACCATGAAACAAAATAGAACGTAAAAGTTCTGCCAAATGATCATCATTGGTCATCATAGCACCTCCATCACCATAACATCCTAATGGTTTTGCAGGATAAAAACTTGTGGCCGCTACATCACCAAAAGCACCACACATAGTATTACCGCTTCTTCCGCCCATAGATTGTGCAGCATCTTCAATCACAAAAAGATTTTCCTTTGCTGCTACTTGAGCAATTTGCACATAGTCAGCAGGCAGCCCAAACAAATCAACAGCAATAAGAGCTTTTGGCTTTAGACGTCCTTCTTTTTTTACCATTTCAATTGCATGAGAAAGTTTTTCAACATCAATATTGAATGTATCAGGTAAAACATCAACAAAAACAGGTTTAGCCCCCACCAAAGCAACCACTTCAGCCGTTGCAGAAAACGTAAAACTAGGACAAAAAACAGCATCCCCTGGACCAATATTTTTAGCCATAAGAGGCATCTTCAAAGCATCTGTTCCATTAGCACATGCAATCACATGTTTAACGCCAAGATATTCTGCCAATTTCTCTTCAAATTCTGTTACTTTTGGCCCCAAAATATACTTACCACTAGCGACTACATGCGCAATTGCAGAATTAATTTTATCTTCAATACGCGCACGCTGCGCCCCAAGGTCGATGAATTGCATATTAACTCCATTGATCATCACAAGAATGCAAAAGCGCTACCTATCTCTTTTATCTATCATAATTGATATCAGCAGCTGTTAAAATCCGTAAAACCGCAATAGCATCATCACCATTTGTACGAGGCGATTGACGCGTTTCAATACAATGAAGGAAATGCCGTAATTCGCAAGTAAGCGGCAAATCTTCACAAACATCAATGTAATTCAGCTCATCCATGCTAAAAGCCCACTCTTGATTTTCTTTCCAAACGGCAAAATGGTGCATTGCCAATTTACGACTCCACGGTTCCATATCATCAAAAACGAGTATAGCCTTTGTTCCAACAACAATTAAACGCCTCTCACGATAAGAACTCAAGCGTGAAGTAAAAAGATGACTACGCACACCATTTGGAAAAGTCATATGAATATGAGAAAAATCAGAAATCTGATCAACGACAGCAGCGCCCTCACCACGAATTTCGGAAGGCTCACATCCTGTCAACGCCAAAATCATTGAGAGATCATGAGGGGCAAGATCCCATAAAGCATCACTGTGTGTGTGAAATTTTCCAAAGCCTAATCTATGAGAATAAATATATCGCACATCTCCCACATCTCCGTTTTTCACCAATTCACACATTTTTTCAAAAGCTGGATGAAAACGCAAAATATGGCCCACCATAAAAACTCGCTCATAGGCCTCAGCCTCCTGAACTTGGCGTTTAGCATCAGAAACATTCAAGGCTATAGGTTTTTCCACCAAAACATCTTTACCATTTTTAACAGCACGCAGCACATTTTGCGTGTGAAATTGTGGAGGCAGCGCCAACACCAGTGCATCAATATCTCTATGAGCAAAAAGATCATCTGGTTTAATAATCTCCACACCATACAGTGTTGCAAAACTGGCAGCACGATCACTATCAATATCAGAAACTGCTGCTAAAGCCCCAAGAGAGTGAAGTGTCTTTATATGATTTCCACCCCAATGACCGCATCCTAAAACCGCTACACGTGGCACCATTTTTACGCCTTACCTTACTTTATCATATAAAACTACACTTACATATCGAGGATAAAATAAAATAACAAGAAAAAAGCTTCAAAACGATGCTTGACATCTTACTATTCTACCCCTTATATCCGCAAAAGATGAAATAGTTTACAGTAATATATCTGTTTTGGCGGAGTAGCTCAGTAGGTTAGAGCAGAGGAATCATAATCCTTGTGTCGGGGGTTCAAATCCCTCCTCCGCTACCATTGTAGCTTGCCAGC
>NZ_JBHIQG010000005.1:0-2908 GCF_042196425.1 Bartonella sp. AD328YNZD
GAAAAATGCACGAAAATAATTCTATCGATTGGTCAAAAGTCATTCCACGAAAGATATCTGTTCGCGTTGATGGACACGCAACAAGCGTTTCTTTAGAACCACCATTTTTAGATATTCTAAAAGATATAGCCCGCAAAAAAGGACAATCTTTAGCCTTTATTATTACCGATATTGATAGCAAAAGACCACAACAAGTAAATCTTTCGGCCTCGTTACGCGTTTATGTCCTTCAAAGCGTTCTCACCCAACGCCTTTAATGTTTGTGCTTATTTTTTTACGTTCTCTTTCTGTCTGTTCAACTGAAACTGTTGTGACTTTTTAAGAGAAGTTTTTTTAATCTAGAACTTCAATGAAAAAAAGACTACAAAAGAGATACAATGAGTAATTTTTCTGATCACACCATACCTTTCTTTGAAGAAGATTCCCCTCCAGACCATGATAAGGAAAATTCTGGGTTTTCTTCCCCTGTCCTAAAAGAAAAAAAATCATATAATACAAACTATTTAGAACAGCTCAATCCAGAACAGCAACAAGCTGTTATGAATACTGAGGGGCCTCTTTTAGTTCTTGCAGGTGCTGGTACTGGAAAAACACGCGTTTTAACAACCCGTATTTCTCACATTCTGCGCTCTGGACTCGCCTCACCTCAACAAATACTTGCTGTCACTTTCACCAACAAAGCAGCCCGTGAAATGAAAACACGTATTGGTGAACTTATTGGAGAAGTTGTTGAAGGTATGCCTTGGCTTGGAACCTTTCATTCCACTGGAGCTAAAATTTTACGCCGTCACGCAGAGCTTGTTGATTTAAAAAGAAACTTTACAATTCTCGATAGCGATGATGTTCTTCGACTTTTAAAACAACTTATTCAAGCTGAAGGATTAGACGATAAGCGTTGGCCCGCACGAAACCTTGCCATGATAATTGATTCTTGGAAAAATCAAGGACTTTCACCAACACATATCTCAAAAAGTGATGCTCATTCCTTTGGTAACGGCATGGGACGTGAACTTTATCACAGTTATCAAAATCGATTAAAAGATCTTAATGCTTGTGATTTTGGTGACCTTCTACTTCATTCTATCTCTATCTTCCAACATAATCCAGATATTCTTCGCGAATATCATTCTCAATTTCGTTATATTCTTGTCGATGAATATCAGGATACAAATACAGCACAATATCTTTGGCTTCGCCTTTTGGCCCAACATCCTCAAGGTCAACATGTTAATCTTTGTTGTGTTGGCGATGATGATCAATCCATTTATGGATGGCGTGGTGCAAAAGTCGAAAACATATTACGTTTTGAAAAAGATTTTCCTTCTGCTAAAATTATTCGTCTAGAACGCAATTATCGCTCAACATCCCATATTCTTAAAACCGCCTCCCATCTCATTGCTCATAACGAAGAAAGACTGGGAAAAGTCCTTTTTTCTGCTCAAATAAAGAGTGAGGAAGAAAAGGTAAAAATTCATTCAGCATGGGATTCGGCAGAAGAAGCACGAGCAATCGGAGAAGAGATCGAACGCGCACAACAAACCGGTCATGCATTAAATCATATGGCTATATTGGTACGCGCATCATTTCAAATGCGTGAATTTGAAGATCGCTTTGTAACACTTGGCCTTAATTATCGCGTCATTGGTGGTCCTCGTTTTTATGAGCGAATGGAAATACGTGATGCCATGGCTTATTTACGCGTTGTTGTCCAACCTACTGATGATTTAGCTTTTGAGCGTGTTATTAATACACCAAAACGCGGCATAGGAGATGCAACCCTGCGCATTCTTTATGAGAGTGCACGTGCACGTGCTGTTCCTCTCTTTTCTGCTGCCGCAGACATCATTGAAACAGATGAATTAAAGCCTAAGGCACGCAGTGCGTTACGAATCCTTATTGAAAACTTCCGCCGCTGGCAAAATATGCTTCAAGACACTCCTCATAGAGAACTTGCCGAGATCATCCTTGATGATTCTGGTTATACAAACATGTGGTTAGAAGATCGCTCACCAGAGGCTCCTACAAGACTAGAAAATCTTAAAGAAATGATTCGTTCCATGGAACAATTTGAAAATCTTCAAAGTTTTTTGGAACATGTTGCACTCGTTATGGAAACGGAAAATAATGAAAATATGGATGCAGTCAACATCATGACCCTTCATTCAGCCAAAGGACTTGAATTTGAAACAGTTTTTCTTCCAGGTTGGGAAGAAGGACTCTTTCCCCACCAGCGCTCATTAGATGAAGGTGGACGTTCAGGATTAGAAGAAGAACGGCGTCTTGCTTACGTAGGTCTAACAAGAGCAAAAAAACATTTGCATATATGGTTTGTATCGAATCGAAGAATTCATGGACTTTGGCAACCTGCTCTCCCCTCCCGTTTTTTAGATGAATTACCAGCAGAACATATAGAAGTTGTAGAAATGGAAACATCCTATGGTGGTTATGGAAAATCTTCCTTTCAACATCACGATTCCTTTTATAATGACTATGCAACACCAAGACAAAAGCGTGCACAAAAAAACAAAAATATTGAAGGGAAAGTTATCTCTCAATCACTCTCTCATGCACCATCAGATTTTTCTGTCAATGATCGGATTTTTCACATAAAATTTGGTTATGGTCATATTACAGCAATAGACGATCATAAATTGACAATAATGTTCGAAAAAGCCGGAGAAAAGCGTGTACTAGATAATTTTGTAAACAAAGCTTAATTACAAGCAAACCACGATCAGTTTTTTCAAGAAACCACTTTATTTTATTCTGAATGTCATTTCCATTTGCGAACAAAGGCTTCAATGGGCAAATTTTGCATATCAGGCAATGCGTTGTGAATTTTATCAAGCGGCCAATCCCACCAAGCCATATCTAAAAGGCATTCTATCACATGATTGGGAAAACGCAT
>NZ_JBHIQG010000005.1:3008-9018 GCF_042196425.1 Bartonella sp. AD328YNZD
CACAACGCCTTTCACGAAAACCACTATCTAATGCCATATAACGAAAATATTCGTTTGGACGATAGGTTATTTTATGCGTTGAAATGCGCTCCATAGGATGCTCCAACGCATTCATTCGTACATGAGATGCAATAGAACAAAAACGCCCAATATCGCTATAAATAGCCTCACTGTTACGTTCTAAATAAGAAAAATCTCCAATGGTTACATCACGCAAAACTACCCGCTCATTAATTTCCACATAGCGCCCTAATTTACAACCATGCAGCTGTGCTGTCGTATGGATACGAGGTTTACTTTCATGAAATCGAAGATCGTTTTCGATATTCATTCTTACCTTCCATCAATTGCTTCATCAATAAATATGGAAAGACATACCAACCAAACCAATAAAATCAACCATGAAACAAACATTGCAAAACAAACCTGCCGATGTTACAATTTCTTGATCTATCTAAGAGAGTCAAACTATGAAAAATGTACTCCGCATTTTAGGGCTAACAGTTATATTTCTTACGGGGATTTTTATTTATGATGCATTTATAAATAAGCCTTTAGGTGATAACTTTACGCTCACTGATTCAAATGGAAAAACGATTACCGAAGCGGATATTCGAAGCCAGCCTTCAATAATTTTTTTCGGCTTCACTATGTGTCCTGAAATCTGCCCTACCACACTGATGAATCTTGATCGATGGCTTACAGCACTTGGACCTGAAGCTGATAAGTTAGGAGTATGGTTTGTGACTGTTGACCCCGAACGTGATACACCAGAAGTACTCCATAATTATCTCAGCAATTTTAACAATAAAATCGTTGGTATCAGTGGAGATCCTGATAAAGTTCATAAAATGGTCAATTCTTTCAACATCGTTGCTGAAAAAGTCCCTGAAACAGATGAAAGCTATACTTATAACCATACGGCAGCAATTTTTTTACTCAAAAAAGGTGGAAAATTAGCTGGCGTTATCCGTTATGACACGAAAGAAAGCGATAGCGAATTAAAAGATGAAATCGCCATTGAACGGCTAAAAAAACTCATATCAAACTAAAAAAGCCAATCAAAAGAAAGAACAGCATGTCGCAACAAATTCGCTTCTATTATACTGCTTTTAAAAGTGAAGCAGAGCAATTTTATACCCTTATAGAAAGAGCTTTTGATGAAGAAGGATATCCTCTTGCTCTTATAGAGATAGATGAACAAAATGCTATATATGAGCTTTCTCTATATGTTGATCAAGACAATCAAGAAGACGCATTGAAACGTTTTGCAAGCGTTCTTTCTATAGATTCTGATAAAATTAATATGGAAGTTTTACCCAATATTGATTGGGTACAAAAAAGTCTAGAAGGACTAAAACCTGTACATGCTGGTCCTTTTTTCCTTCATGGAAGTCACAACAGAAACGCCATTCCAGCTAATGTTCTCCCTATTGAAATTGAAGCAAATCAAGCCTTTGGAACAGGACATCATGGGACAACAGCTGGTTGTTTGGAAATGATTGCCAAAGTAATGAAACACGAAAATCCACAAAATGCCCTTGATCTTGGAACTGGTAGTGGAGTCTTAGCCATTGGCATAGCAATGCTCAAGCCCATTAGTATTCTCGCCTCCGATATTGATCCTATTGCTATTCAAGTTGCACAACATAATATCGAGCTTAATGGCGTAAAAGAGTATATTACAGCTGTTACAGCAACAAGTTTTACCCATGAACATATTACAACACGTGCGCCTTTTGATCTCATTGTTGCCAATATTCTTGCCAATCCTCTCATTGAACTTGCGCAAGAAATGGTAAAAGCCCTTAAAAAAGGGGGATCACTTATACTCTCTGGAATTCTTGAAAAGCAACACGCCTACGTTTTAGATACTTATATAAAACAAGGACTCAAGCATATCGAAACATACCACCGTCAAGGATGGGTAACGATACATCTGAAATAAAATAAAAGGACGTTGTTATGTATCAATCTTTTGAGGCAACAACAAATCCCACGCATGCTGCAAAACGCATTGCCTCCCTTCGTAAAGAACTTGATCGCCTTGGGCTCGATGGTTTTCTTGTTCCACGGTGCGATGAACATCAAGGAGAGTACGTCCCTCCTCATGCTCAACGCCTTAGCTGGTTAACCGGCTTTACTGGATCAGCTGGGATTGCACTGATTTTAAAAAACAAAGCCATCATATTTACAGATGGGCGATATAAGCTCCAAGTTCGCCAACAAACTGATCCTGATATTTTTAATTATGAAGATCTCATAACTTGTCCTCCCTCACAATGGCTTGAAAAAAATGGTCAAAAACTTTCTATTGGTTTTGATCCATGGCTCCACACGATTGCTGCCACCGATGCATTGAGAAACGCATTAGAAATGAAAGCAGGTGGAAAACTTGTAGAAGTTCAACATAATCCCATTGATCTGCTCTGGCATAATCAACCAAAATTACCACAATCTGCATTATCAATTCACCCTCTCAAATATGCTGGGTGCGATACAGATGAAAAGTTGGCATTGATTTGCAGATATATACAAAAAGCAAATGCAGATGCTTTTATTTTTACAGACCCCTCTTCCATTGCATGGACATTCAATATACGGGGCAATGATGTTTCCAACACGCCTTTTTCCCTTTGTTTTGCTCTCATTCCACTTAACGAAACACCAGCTTTATTCATTGACCGCAAAAAACTTGGTGGAGAACAGAAACAATATCTAGAACGTTATGCAAAATTATATGAACCAGAACAGCTTATTCCCAAGATCAAAGAGTATATTCAAAAAGGGACAGTGTTTGCCTTAGATCCACAGCTAACATGCGAAAAATTACGAACTGTTATTGAAGAAAAAAATAGCTCTTTTATCACACTTACCGATCCTGCGGCTCTACCACGTGCCATTAAAAATGACACAGAACTCAATGGCACACGCAAAGCACACCTACGCGATGGTGTTGCCCTAACCCGTTTTTTTTCTTGGTTAGATAAACAAATACCAGGGTCAATAAGTGAAATTTCTGCTGCTCAAAAATTAGAAGAATTTCGCATAAATACAGCAAACGAAATGGGAGAAAAACTTAAAGATCTTTCTTTTGATACAATCTCAGCCGCAGGGGCAAATGGTGCCATTATTCATTATCGTGTAACAACGCAAACAAATAAACCACTCAATGCTGGTGAACTTTACCTCGTTGATTCAGGTGGACAATATCGTGATGGCACGACTGATGTCACACGCACAGTAGCAATTGGGAATATTGGAGAAGAAGAAAAACGCTGTTTTACGCTTGTCCTCAAAGGCATGATTGCTCTTTCAACTGCAAGATTTCCAAAAAGCACACGCGGACAAGACATTGATGCTCTTGCACGCATTGCATTGTGGAAAGCTGGTTTTGATTATGCCCATGGCACCGGTCATGGTGTTGGATCTTATCTTTCTGTCCATGAAGGACCGCAAAATATTTCTCGCAAAGGGTGCCAAGAACTCATCTCCGGTATGATTCTTTCAAACGAGCCAGGCTATTACCGCGAAGGCGCTTTTGGTATCCGTCTTGAAAATTTGATGATTGTGAAGCCAGCACAAAAAATTGATGGTGGAGATATAGAAATGCTCTCGTTCGAAACACTCACACATTGCCCCATTGATCGACGGTTAATCCTTCCAGAGCTTTTGACACAAGAAGAACGACAATGGCTCAATGATTACCATGCGCGGGTTTATCAGATGAATGCACCTTACTTAAATGAAGAAGATAAAAAATGGGCAAAAGAAGCAACAATGCCCCTTTAAATGAAGCAACGTATAACTTTTACTCTTTCTACAAAACATTACACCCTTCTCTTTTAAAGAGAGAAGTGCGAATTTACCATCAGCAAACACAAAAAATGCTTCTATGAAATACTTCAAGTTTTTTTGCCGATACGACAAAAGCCTTCCAAAATTGAAACAGAACGGGATACACTCTCAAAAGATAATGCTTATCAATTATCCTCCACCATCTCCACATGAGTTATAGCCTTATTCTGCTATACAGAAATTTTCATTATATTTTGTAATCCTCCGCGTCGCATTTCTAAAACGCCCATTATAACCAACTTATTACGCCGTTTAGATTCAAAAATTCTGCATATTTATTCAAATAAATTTTACCTTTTTGTTTGCTTCATAGTGATAATTTATATTTTTAAATTCTTGAGTTATTTTCAATAGCAGTAATTCCTTATAATATATATTGCTCAATAAAATAGAATCTGTTATGAAATAAAAGTTAAGTATTTAGAATTTAACAGAAAGAGCATGATGATAACATCAGCGGTGAGTTTTTTTATTTATTTGCATAGTTAACAGTACAATATTATTTTCTAGACTATTATTTATTGTTGAAAAACGTTATCCACAATATAGATAGTTTCCAACTGCACAGTATGAAAATGATATATATATGGAGGTATATGTTTTTACCTGAACGTATTATTCAGCTAAAAAATTAACAACAACAGAGGATATGAAAAACTACATAACACAAAAACAATCACATAAATAAAGGAGATTCAAGCTCTCTACAAAATTTCACAAATACTTTGAAAAAGACACAATAAAATATGTATCTTACGGCTTATCATAGTAACAAACTTTAAGCACAGATCTTAATAATCTATATCCTTATCCAGTATTTTAGCAATAAAGTGATTATCCTAATGCGTGTAATTTTATTTTGTTCCGTAATATTATTATTTGGATACTATATTGGACCTTCTGTATTGAATGAAATTACTAAATTTAAGCGAGTTCCTATTGCTGTATTTTCTGAAAATCAAGTCATTACTCCAAATCAGTACGATAAATTATACGAAGAGTACGTAAAGACACAATATCCTGATAATATATACGAAGAACGCCTAGAAATTGCGAAAAAATATCTGGATAATAAAAGTTATGGTGTATATCATGTTCTAAGCCCTGGTATGATAGTGCTAATTCCTGAAAATATAAATCTTATCCATGCGAAAGTTGTTTGGTGTGCATGCCTTGTGGACTTATTACAGGGAGAGTATAATAAGAAATTTCCAGCATTATCCCTATCTACCTACATACATAAGCTACGTTCTCAATATAATTGGAAAGAAAGCGATTTCATTTGGGCAAAAAATTTGGTCATGAACTCGACAGATCCAATGTTTGGATATGCACGAATGGTATTTAATTCTGAAATATTCTCAGTCCAAATACTAGCTCTAATAAACGAAATTTCCGATGCTGAGAAATTTGAGAGAGATGAAGGAAGTCAGAAAAAAAATTATGCTGCTAGACGCATTAGCGAATATCCGAAACTTTGTAATGAAATTGGACAAGTGTACCATCTAATAATGCCTGATAAGCATAGATACCAGTAATCTTTTATAAATTCAATATAATAAACAACTCGCAGTTATATCCCTTATTCATTTATAGCGGAATGTTTTATTATATTTTGTAATCTTCCGCGTTACATTTCTATTACGTCATTATAATCGGTTTATTACGGCATTTTGGATTAAATTCTACATATTTGTTCAAAAATTTTACCTTTCTTCACAGTAATAATTTATATCTTTTACTAATAATAACCTTGCATATTCTTCATCATAATAGTTTAAGTTTAATATTTAAGCTCAGCGTTAATCATTTTTAATAACTTAATAAATATCAAAATATATTGGCGTTCTATGTTTGCAAAAAATAGCCCCTTTATCTCCTTTTTGATTTCATCCCCCCCAAAAATGTAAGAGAGATAACCACACAAACAGCATATGCATCTTCTAGAAAACATCCTCTAAACATTATGCCCCTCAATCAACCGTATCCACGCCTTTTCATCGATAACCTCAACACCTAATTCTTCAGCTTTAGCCAATTTGGAGCCCGCTCCAGGTCCTGCAACAAGAAGATCTGTTTTTTTAGAAAGTGAACCAGATGTTTTGGCCCCTAATCGCTCTGCCAATGCTTTTGCTTCATCACGTGACATATG